>JAUYMC010000382.1 GCA_030699545.1 Gemmatimonadales bacterium
GCGCGTCGTCGGCGGGGCGCTGCTCGGGGCCGCGGCGCCGATGCTGCACGGCCTCGTGAAGCCGAGGGATCCGTGACCCTCTCCGTCCTCCTCGTCTCCGAGGCCGGCGCGTGGGTCGCGCACGCCGTCGAAGTCGACGTCGCGGGGCGGGGCGTGACGCGGGCGGCCGCGGTGCAGGACCTCGCGCGCAACATCATCCTGCGCCGGGAACTCGGCGGCGACGAGACGGAGCCCGTGGCCGAGGGCTACCGGCTGGCCCACATGGAGGGCGAGCGGGCGCCGTTCATGCCGTTCACGATCCTCGTGGGGCGCGGCGATCACGCCGTGGCCTACGGCGTGACGGACGGCGAGCACGAGGGCAGCGGATGCGACGCCTACGTCCGCCTCGACGTGCGGGCGGTCGCGAGGGCTGCCGCATGACCGCCCTCCGCCGCCTCTACGCCGCGGCCCGCCGCCTGCCGTGGTGGGCGCAGGCGCTCATCGCGCTGGTCGTCGCCGGCGCCGCGTGGCTCATCCTGCGGCGCGTGGTGGCGGCGCTGGCCGTCCTGTTCGGGCTCGGCGCGCTGGGGGTGCCGCTGCGCCGCGACCGGCAGAGCCGCCGCGCCGCTCGCGAGGCGGACGCCCTCGAAGACGTGGCCGATCGGCTCGAAGACGCCGCGCCCGTCGTCGACCCCGAGGAGGACCGCGCCGCGGACGAGCGCATCGCGGAGGCCGCCGAGACGACCGCGCCGACCCCGTCCGACAGCGGGATGGCGCCGCGCATCCCGGCGCTGGACGAGATAAGGGGGCGGCGCCGGTGACCCGCCTCGCCACCCTCGCCCTCGCCGCGGCCGTCGCCCTCACCGTCGCGACGACCGCCGACGCCTGCCCCGCCGGCCTCGCCGACCCGGCGCACGAGGACATCGCGCTTCCCATCGGCTGCCCGGCCCTGTTTAGCGGCCGGCTCGTGCTCGATGCCGCGTGGCAGCGCGTCAGCGACGACGCGGCAGCGGCCGACGCGGTCATCCGCGTCCAGGGCGCGGAGGTGCTGCGCCTGCGGGCCGAGCGCGACCGGCTGGCCTCCGACGCCCGGGACGAGATGTGGGACGCGGCGGCGGAGCTGCGGACGGTCGCGAAGCGCCTCGACCAGCAGCCCGGCCCCGCCATCCCGTCGTGGGCGTGGGTCGCCGGCGGTAGCGGCCTCGTCGGCGCCGGCCTTATCGGATGCGGCGTCAGGGGCTGCGACGCGACCATGACCGCCGGCGTGGCGGTCCTCAGTGCCGCGGCCGGGGTGGCCGCGGCGTGGATGTGGGGGGAGTGATGGACACCGGGCTCAGGGACATGATCCAGGGCGTGCGCGACGACGTCCGTGAGCTACGCGGCGAGCTACGCGGGGACATCCAGATGCTCGGCGCCCGGGTCCTGTCGCTGGAGGCCCGCGTCGCGAGGGGCACCGGGGCGGACCAGGCGCGCCGCAAGCTCTGGTACGCCATCGTCGGGGCGGTACTCACCGCCGGCTCGCTCGCCGTGGCCGTGGTGGCGCTGGCGGCGAGGTAGGGGCGCCGGGTCTGGTCAGGGGGCGAGCGGAGCGGCGCGGGCCGCCCCGTGCCAGACCTTCCGGGGCGAGGGCGCCCAGGGCGTCCAGGTGCTGTCCCATGTCTCGACCTCCGAGGGGGTCAGGCGCAGGGCCCAGCCGGCCGCGCCGATGACGTCGACGACGTCCCCCCAGACAGCAACGCCCACGGGGGCGTTGCGCCCGGCCTCGCGGGCGCAGTAGGTGAGAGCGCGGACGTCGCAATCGTCCGCGTCCGCGTGCTGGACGCGGACGGCGAGGCGGGCCAGGTCGGCGGCGTAGTCGCCGATGTGCTCCCGAAGCGCATCAGCGAATCGTTTCTCCATCTCATCATCCTCCGCGGCCCTGCGGCCGCTCACTCGCCCCGCCGCGGCGGAGTCGGCGGTGCTGGTCAGGGGGCGACTCAGGCCGGCTCGGACATCATCCTGCCGGCGGGGCTGGTCAGTCCACGGGGCGGAGTTCCCCGCACCCGCACGCCAACCCCCGCAGGAGGCTGTTGAGCCGGTACCGGAAAACTTCGGCTGCCGCGCGCTCGCAGTCGCCAGCGGCGATGTGGTCGCCGGCGGCGCGCCAATCCTTCGCCCGCGCATTGAGCGCGCAGGCCTCCACGTCCTCGCAGACGTGGAGATAGGCCGCCTTGAGCTCCGCCTCCGTCGGGACGCGTGGCCGCGGGCAGCACCACCTGTTTCGGGCGTGTCTCATCTCATCTCCTCCACCGCCCCACGGCGGCTCATGCGCCCGCGGCGCTGGTAGCCCTACGAGCCGCCTCGGTGAGCTACCGGTCCCGCCGCGGGACCGTCGGGTCAGGCGGGGCCGTCGGTCAGGCCAGCGGTGCGCCCGCGCTGCGACGGCACGGCCGCGCGACCCGCTCCGCCCACGCGCGATGCCCGCGGACGAGGCGGAGGTCGTCAGCCTCCGCGCCCGCAGCGAGCTTGGCCGCAACGACGAGACGACGGATGTCGCCCTCGTCGAGGCGGGTGTGCGTCGCCCCATCGGGCATCCCGAGGGTGCGCTGGATAGCCCACACGGGGCCGACCCCGTCGTGGGGGCAGCGCAGCTCGATGGTCAGGTCCCCGCATCGGACCTGACCGTTGGCGTTGCGGTCGCACCGAATATCGGCGCCGCCTGCCCGGTACCGCTGCCCCGCCTCGCGGCGGTGCAGCTCGGCCTCGACCTCATCGAGCCGCCGCTCGATGATGTCAAGGTCCATGACCTCGACGCGAATCTGGGCGACGTGGTCGCCCTGGCCCGCGTCCCAGGCGAGCGGCAGTCGCTCAACTTTCCTCAGCTTGATCTGCGGGCTGGCGTGCCAGATCCCGAACGAATCCGGCACACGCCCCGCCGGGGGCAGGTGGCCACCACCCGGGGCGGGCGACAGGCCGAGCCCCTCGGCGACCTCGGGCGGGATGCCCAACAGAACCGTCTGCATGCTACACCTCTGCCGCCCTTCGGCGGCTCATGCGCCCGCGGCGCTGGTA
>JAUYMC010000384.1 GCA_030699545.1 Gemmatimonadales bacterium
CGCCCGTGATGTGCGCCAGGGCGTGCAGCGATCCGAGCGCCGGCTTCACCGCCGCGGCGTAGGACCGATGCACCGCGAGCAACACCTGCGCGACCGACTGGTCGGTTTCGGGAAAGGGGTCGTCGATGCCGAGCTTGAGCCCGTCGAAGACGATACGGCGCGCGAGGGTGTAGCCGTTGGTGTGCAGGCCGGTCGCGGCGTAGCCGATCAGGACGTCGCCCACCTGGACTGTGTCGCCATGCAGCGCGGCGTCCTCTTCGACGACGCCGACGATCGTGCCCGCGAGATCGTAGTGGCCGGCCTGGTAGAGGTCGGGGAGCTGCGCCGTCTCGCCTCCCGCCAGCGTCATGTCGTGCGCGCGGCAGCCGCGCGCGATCCCGGCCACGAGGGCCTCGGCGACCAGCGGATCGAGGCTACCGGCGGCGATGTAGTCGAGGAAGGCGATCGGCTCGGCGCCGTGCACCAGGATGTCGTTGACCGAATGATTGACGAGGTCCTCGCCCACGGTGTCATGTTTCCCCGCGGCCGCGGCGACGAGCACCTTGGTGCCGACGCCGTCGGTGGACATGACCAGCAGCGGCTTCCGGTACCCGGGGGGGACGCGCACCATCCCCCCGAACGCGCCGATCGTTCCCGCGGCGAGGGGCGTGCGCGTCGTCCGGACCAGGTCGGCGATGCGGCGCTTGGCTTCGTCGGCCGCGTCCGCGCGCACGCCGGCCGCGGCGTAGCGGTCGACCTGGCGCGCGCTCACTCGTCCTCGCCGTCCAGCGCGAAGTGCACCAGATCGCGAAAGGCGCGCACGCGCGCCCGGACCTCGGGCAGCGCGACCTGTTCCAGCCGCTGCACGCCGAACGCCTCGACCGCGAGCGAGCCCATCGCCGAGCCGTAGACCATGGCGCGCCGCAGGTTGGCGAAGGAGAGGTCGCCGGTCCGGGCGACGTGCGCCATGAAGCCGCCGGCGAAGGCGTCGCCCGCGCCGGTGGGATCGAAGACTTCCTGGAGCGGATAGGCGGGCACCTTGAACGTCGTGTCGGCGTCCACCAGGAGCGCGCCGTGCTCCCCCTGCTTGATCACGGCCATTTTCGGGCCGCGGCTCAGAATCCAGCGCGCGGCGCGGTAGATGTTCCAGTCGCCCGACAGCTCGCGCGCCTCTGAGTCGTTCACCATCAGGATGTCGATGTGCCGGAGGAGCTCGAGCAGCACGTCGCGCTTGAGCTGGATCCAGTAGTTCATCGTGTCGCAGGCGACGAGCGTCGGGTCCTGCACCTGATCGAGCACGCTGAGCTGCAGCTCGGGATCGATATTGCCGAGAAACACGAAGCGCGCCTTGCGGAACTGCTCGGGGATGCGCGGCCGGAAGTCGGCGAACACGCCGAGCCGCGTTTCCAGCGTCTCGCGGCTGTTCAGATCGTAGGAGTAACGAGCCTTCCAGCGAAACGACTCCCCGGTCTGGCGTTCGACGCCGGCGAGGTCCACGCCGCGGGCGGCGAGCGCCTTGAGGTGCGCTTCGGGGAAGTCGCTGCCCACGACCCCGACCACCTGCACGGGGTGCAGCACGGCGCCCGCCATCGCGAAGAACACCGCGGCGCCGCCGAGGGCGTCGGCCGTTTCGCCGAAGGGCGTGATGACGGAATCGAGGGCGATCGACCCGACGACCAGCAGACCCACGCTTACATCCGATCCGGGGCGCGAATCCCCAAGAGAGTGAGACCGTTCGCCAGGACTTGCCGCACGGCGCGCGCGAGCACCAGGCGTGCCGCTTCCTCCGGCTCGCCCAGCACGCGGTACTTGTGATACCACGCGTGGGCCAGGCGGGCCAGTCCCTCGAGATAGCCCGTGATGCGGTGCGGCTCCCGCGCCGCCGCGGCGCCCGCGATCATCGCGGGAAAGTCGGCCAGCTCCTTGATCAGCTCGGCCTCCTCCGGCTGCGTGAGCACGGTCAGATCGATGCCGTCGGCGCGGACCGAGGCGGGATCGCGTCCCGCCACGCGGAAGATCCCCGTCATGCGCGCGTGCGCCATCTGCACGTAGAAGACGGGGTTTTCGTCGGTCTGGCTCTTGGCGAGATCGACATCGAACACAAAGTGCGTCTCGCCGCGGCGCATCAGATAGAAGTAGCGCACCGCGTCGCGGCCGACCTCTTCCACCAGCTCGCCGACCGTCACGTAGCTGCCCGCGCGTTTGGAGAGCTTCGCCGCCTCGCCGCCGCGCATGACCGTGACCATCTGATGCAGCACGTACTCGGGGTATTCCGGCGGGATCCCCATCTCCAGCGCCTGCAATCCGATCCGCACCCGTGCCACCGTGCCGTGGTGATCGGCGCCCTGCACGTTGATCGCGTGCCGGAACCCCCGCTCCCATTTGGTGACGTGATACGCCACGTCGGGCACGAAATAGGTGTAATCGCTGCCCTTCTCGGCGCTCTTCTTCATCACGCGGTCTTTGTCGTCGCCGAAGTCGGTGGTCTTGAGCCAGAGCGCGCCGTCCCGCTCGTAAACGTGCCCGGCGGCGACGAGGCGGCGCATCGTCTCGTCCACCTTGCCGTCGGTGTAGAGCGACGACTCGAGGTAGTAGACGTCGAACGTGACGCCGAACGCCTGGAGGTCGCGATCCTGCTCGGCGCGCAGCTCGCGCACGGCAAAGCGGCGCACCGCTTCCACGTCCGCCCCCTCGAGGTCCCGCGGATGCTCGGCGACGTAGCGCTCGGCGAGCTCGCGGATGTAGTCGCCCTGGTAGCCCTGTTCGGGAATCTCGGCCGGCAGCCCGCGCGCCTGGCGCACGCGCGCCTGCACGCTCAACGCCAGGTTCATGATCTGGCCGCCGGCGTCGTTGTAGTAGAACTCGCGGCTGACGCGCCAGCCGGTCCACTCGAGCAGCGCCGCGATCGCGTCGCCGAGGGCGGCCTGGCGGCCATGGCCGACGTGCAGCGGGCCGGTGGGATTCGCCGACACGAACTCGACGTTGACCGGCGCGCCGTGGCCGGCGTCGCTCCGGCCGTAGTCGGGACCGGCCGCGAGGATCGCCGGCAGCGCCCCGACCACCTGCGCGTCGGCCAGGAAGAAGTTGATGAAGCCGGGGCCCGCGATGTCGGTCTTGCGAATCAGGCCGGCCGGCAGCTCCAGCGCCGCGACGAGCCGCTCGGCAACCGCGCGCGGTTTCTGGCCGAGCTGCTTGGCAAGCAGCAGCGCGAGGTTGGTGGCGACGTCCCCGTGCGCCGCGTCGCGGGGACGTTCGAGCGCGACGTCGGCGGCGGACGCGCCGATTCGCGCCGCCGCCTGAACCAGCGCCGCGCGCAGACTCTCGTGGGGCGTCACTTCGTGGGCTTCGGCTTCGACTCGGGGAGAGCGGGTTTGTCCGGCGTATCGGCCGACTCGGGCTTGTCGGCCTTCTCGGCCGTTTCCACCGCTTTGGATTTGTAGTCCGTCGCGTAAAAGCCCGACCCCTTGAAGACGAGGCCCGCGCCGCCCGAGATCAGCCGCTCGGCGCGCTTGCCGCAGACGGGACACGCCGCGTGCCGCTTGCTCGTGATCCGCGGAACAGACTTCTCAAAGCGGTGCCCCGCCGGGCACTGGTACTCGTAGGTGGGCATCGGGGAACAACTTAATCAGTCTTGGGCTTCCGCACGAATTGCAGCGCGCCGGACGGGCACTTCATCACCTGCGCCGCGACCACGTCGGCTAGGGCAGCGTCCGCCGCGGAATCGAAAGCGTGAACGCGCCCGGCGCGGTCGTCGTCGTGAAGCTGCTGTCACCCTCGCTGCTGACCCCGGAGATGGTCCAGGTGACGCGCAGCGTCGCGTCCTGGCCTCCTTGCGTGGCCCCGCCCCACGCGTGGGCCTCGACCTCCTCCCCGGTCTCCTTACTCATCGCGAGGCCCCAGCTGTCGGTAGGGTTCAGGACCCTCTGCATGACGCCGTTCGCGTCCAGATACTTGACGGAATCGAACGTGACGAACGCGTCATGGTCGATCGTGTACGCCACCGAGTATGTGCGGATCGAATTCGGCGGCTCGCCACAGGCGGGCGTGAGCAAGAGGGCGACCAGCAGAACGGCGTGACGAGACGAAGGCATCGGGACTCTCCGGTCAACGGCGAAACATGCAGTAGGCGGCTCCGCACAGACACAGCGCGGCCCACAGGAAATCGAGCCGGATCTCTTCCTTACATATACAGGATCGCGAACGGCACGAACACCGCCAGGGTGATGATCTCCTGGAGAATCTTGCGCTGCCCCAGCTACGGGCATCGCGCAGGGTCCTCGGAGTCGGGGCCGGTAGTGTGGACCGCGCCCGAGCGACGGTCAAGCGCGCCGAGCCGGGGACTAATTCCCCGGCCCACCGGGATGAGGCGGCCGTTTCGATCCGTTCCACGAAACTCAGAGTATTACACAGGTGCCCTGACACCTTACTGGAGCGAATAATGCGACTTCCCTCGATGCTTCTTGCTTCCGCCGCGGCCCTGCTCATCGCGAGCTCGACTGCGGCGCCGGTCAGCGCCACGACGTCTCCGACGTCGGCGCCCGCAATCGCGGCCACGACGACTGCCCCGACCGCGCATTTCCTCGTGACGGCGCAGGAGATCAAGGTCGACATCGATGACGATGGCGGCGGCGCCTGGTACACACAGCCGGTGTGGATCGCGATCGGCGTGATCGCCCTGATCGTCATCGTGCTGCTGATCGCGATGGCGAGCCGTGGCGGCGGCCGGACCACCGTCGTCAAGTAGTCCCCGCTCGCGTCCGTTGTGTTTTCGTCACCCGAGCATCGCCAGGATCGTCAGCGCCTGCAACCCCCAACGTCAGCCGGTGGCGCGCGCCCTTCGGACCGATATTCCCGAGCTGTCCGCTATGGCGACCCGGCGAGTCCCAGCTCGATCCCGGCCGCGCCGAGCCGCACCGGCCAGCGCGGCGTGATCGCGAGCCCCTGCGTCGTTTCGTCGAACCCGCGCTCGCTGCGCGCAACGGTCGTGATGGGATAGCGCCAGACGTCGGTCACGGGCCGCAGCGTGATCGGCGTGTCACGCGACAGGGACAGCTCGGGCGCGAAGAGCGCGTCCGGCGGCAGCCCGGCACCCTCCCACACGTAGGCGGCATCCAGACATCCATCGGCGGTGAACCGCAGCCGCTTCTCGAGCCCGGCACCCCGCAGTACGATGACGGCAGCGTGGGCATCCGTCTGCACCGACGCGGTCATCGGCACGGCGGCCCACGATTTGAGGGGAGCGTACGCGCCGCGCGCATACTCTTCGGCGGTCAGCTCGGCCGGGAGCACGCGGTCCACCAGCAGCGCGCGCGCTTCGCTATCGGTCGGCGGCAGCCGCGTCAGGCGGGCGACGCGCTCGATCTCGTGAATGCTGGCGGCGCCGTGCTGCTCGTCCGCGGCCTCGGGCTCGCGGGCCGTGAGGGCGCTTTCGTGATAGGCCTCGCGCCGCCGGGTGAGCGTGTCGGTGAGATTCGTGAGGTCGGAAAAGCGCACGAACGTCTCGATCGCGCCGCCGCGCCGCGGGCTGATCGTCGCCGAGAAGGCGGCGGAGTGCACCCACAGCTCCGGCGCGCCGTCGTAGTCGATGTCCATCTCCTCGCACCGCAGCGCTTCCCCCTGACGCAGCTCCCGCTCGGCGAGGGCGAGCTGCGCCCAGATGGCATGACGCAGGTGCGGGAGATAGAGGCCGCCGAACACGCCGTGCCAGTACGCGTCGTTGCACTGCGCCCGGCCGATGGCGCGCCGCGCGGCGGGGGGATCGCCGCGCCGCCGCGCGAGATCGGACAGCGCGAGCATCGTCTTATGCATGCGGTTCGATTCGGGATACTTCACGAGGAAATGCGACCAGTGGCCGCCGCGCAGGTACTGCGCGCTCCTGCCGTCCAGCTCCTCCAGCCGGCCCAGCTCCTCCTGCGCCGCCGCCGGCAGTGCCCATGTCTCCATTTCGCGGTAGGAAGCGGTGCCGAGGTAGGCGAGCCCGCCGTTCGGCACTTCCCGCATCGCCGTCGTGCCGGTCACGAGGCGGACTTCTCCCCCCTCGCGCAGCGCGTCCATCTGCTGGAAGAAAGCCGCCAGCCAGCCGTGGTCGTACACCCATTGCTTGGTGCCCGGCCAGCCGCCGAACTTCTCCCCGTCGTCGGCCAGCACCGCCAGCGTGTGGCCCGCGGCCCGCAGCTCCCGGAGATACGCCGCCGTCTCGGCCGGCGGGCGGAACGGGATCAGATAGCGGAGCCGCTCGTCGATGGCGAGCAACCCCACGCCCCGCCCGTCGGATTCGGTGCGGTAGGGCCGGTGGAGCTGTTCGCGTCGGAACCCGCTCACGAGAAAGTGGCGGTCGTCCACGAAGGTGTATTCGATGCCGGCCGCCGCGAGATCGGCCGCCAGCTCCGGCTGCCAGACGCGCTCGGTCAGCCAGAGTCCGCCGCCCGTTGCGGCGGTTCCAAAGCGCCGCCGCAGGAAGGCGCGCTGCCGCTCGATCTGCTCCACCCGGTCGGGGCGCGGCAGCGACACGAGAATCGGCTCGTCGAAACCGGAGAGCAACAGCTCGACCTTCCCGTCGTTCACCAGGCGGCCGATGTCGTCGAGGAACGCCGTGTCGTGCGCATCGAGCCACTCGAGCAGCGGCCCGGACATATGGAGCGTCAGCGGCCAGAATCCCGCGGCGCGCGCGCGCGCGACGAAGGGGCGATACACGTCGCGCACGTGCTCCACGAACACCTGATCGAAGTTGCCGACCGGCTGATGGAGGTGCAGGCCGAAGACGAACCGCAGGGGCTCGGTCCCCATACCTAGCGGTCGCGCGGCACGCCCTTGGTCGCCGGCTTGCGCGGGCGCGGCGTACGGGCCTTCGCGACACGCCGGACCCCGCCCGCGGCGGGGAGCGCGGCCGCGCGGCGGAACGGCGCGCGCGCGGCGTAGGCGCGGCGATAGACGTCGCGGTACTGCTCGGCCGGCTGGCGCCAGGAGAAGTCGCGGCGCATCGCGCCTCGCGCCAGCGCGTCGAAGCGCGCGCGGTCCTGATACAGCATCCCCGCGCGCTGCACCGCGCCGTCGAACGCCGCCGGGCTGTAGGCATCGTACAGGATGCCCGTCACCCCGTCGTCGATCGTGTCGGCGAGCCCGCCGACACGCCGCGCCACGGGCAGCGCGCCGTAGCGCTGCGCCCGCATCTGCGTCAACCCGCACGGCTCGTAGAGCGACGGCATCATCAGGAAATCTGCGCCCGCCAGCAGCTGATGCTCCAGCATATCGGTGAACGCGGTGTTCACCGCGATCCGGTCGGGATACTCGGCCGCGAGCGCGCGCAGGGCATTCTCGAATTGCGCCTCCCCCGCGCCGAGGAAGATGAAATGCGCGTTGACCGCACGCAGCGAGCGCGAGTCGACGATCTGGTCCATCCCCTTCTGCGCCACGAGCCGGGCGCTCATCGCGAACAGTGGGATGTCGGGCCGGGGCGGCAGCTGCCACAATTCCTGCAGCGCCTGCTTGCAGCGCGCCTTCCCCGCGGGATCGTCGGGGCCGAAGCGCGCGACGATATCCTGGTCCTGCGCCGGGTCCCACGCGCAGAGATCAATCCCGTTGAGGATGCCGACGAGCCGGTCGCCGAGGGTGCGGAACACGTGATGCAACCCGAACCCGCCGACCTCGGTCAGCAGCTCGGCGGCGTGCGTGGGACTCACGGTCGTCACCATATCCGCGAACACCAGCCCGCCCTTGAGAAAATCGAGCTGGCCGTACCATTCCATATAATCGGGCGCCCAGAGGTCTTCGGGCAGCCCGAGCTCGGACAGGACCGACCGCGGGAAGGCGCCCTGGAACCCCCCGTTGTGGACCGTGACTACGCAGGGCATGACCTGGAGGTCTGCGCGGTCGCGATGCACGCGGCGCAGATAGACCGGCGCCAGCGCCGCGTGCCAGTCGTGCGCGTGGAGAATCAGCCTGCCGTCGTCGCCGCCCAGCGCGCGCGCGACCTCGATCGCCCCACGGGCGAACAGCGCGAACCGCCGGTGATTGTCGGGATAGTCCGAGCCGGTGTCGCCGTAGATCCCCGCGCGATCGAACGAAGGGTCGTGCTCGAGGAACAGCTTGCGCGGCAGCTCGCCGGCGGCCTCGCGCCAGCAGCGCAGCTCCTCGCTCCGGCCGCCCACGACGACGGTGAACGGCTCGCCGAACGGCTCGAGCGCGCCCGCGTGCTGGCGCGCCTCACGGTAGAGCGGCAGGAGGATGTTGGTGTCGACCCCGTTCGCCGCCTGGTGCGACGCGAGCCCGGCCACCGCCTGACCCAGCCCGCCGGTGCGGGCGTACGGCCAGAGCTCAGCCGTGAGGTGCAGCACCCGCTGGCGGGCGCGCGACTTCACGACCGTTCGCCTCGCGCGCCGCCGGCAGGTAGTATCTGGTGACGTAATCGCGCAGCATCCGCCGGCTGGTAAAGCGCCGGCCCGCCACGGCGATCGCGTGCTTCATCATGCTCGCCCATCCCGGCGACACCTTCCCCGACACGCGCCGGTAGAAGAGCGGCACGATCTCGTGCTCGACCAGCTCGAGCGTATGGTTCATGTCCCAGTCGTCTGCGTCGGCGTCCGCCGGCGCTTCCGGAATCGCCCATCCGTTCTCTCCCGTGAAGCCTTCCGCCCACCAGCCATCGAGCGTGCCGAGCTGCGGCACGCCGTTCAGCGCCGCCTTCATCCCGCTCGTGCCGCATGCCTCGAGCGGAACGCGCGGCAGGTTGAGCCAGAGGTCCACGCCCTGCATGATGCGCTGCGCGAGATGCAGATCGTACGCTTCGAGAAATGCGATCCGTCCTTCGAAACTCGGGTCCTGCGCCGCGCCGTAGACCCGCTGCAGGATCTGTTTGCCGGGGTCGTCCGCCGGATGCGCCTTGCCCGCGAACACGAGCTGGACCGGCCGGCGCGGATTCGTGAGCAGGCGGCGCAGCCGGTCGGGGTTGCGAAAGAGCAGGTCGGCGCGCTTGTACGAGGCGAAGCGGCGGGCGAAGCCGATCGTCAGGACGTTGGGGCTGAGCAGCGCGCCGACCCCGGCGAGCTTCGCGGCATCCTTCCAATGATCGCGCCACCGGTGCCGGGCCTCCTCGCGAATGTAGCTGTGGAGGAGCTGCCGGAGACGCTCGTGCACCGCCCACAGCGTATCGTCGTTCAGTGTCAGCACGCCCGACCACACATCGGGATCGTCCTGCCGCGCTTCCCAGTCCGGCCCCAGATGTGCGGTCAGCAGCTCGCGCAGCGGGCGCGCCATCCAGGTGCCGAGGTGCACGCCGTTGGTCACGTGCCCGATCGGAATATCGTCCGCCGCCCGCTCGGGCCACAGGGGGTGCCAGATGCGGCGGGAGACGTCGCCATGTCGCGCGGATACACCGTTGACGCGCCCCGCGAGCCGCAGCGCGAGCACCGTCATGTGAAAGCGCTCGTCCCCCGTGGCGGGGCCGCCCAGCTCGGCAAAACGTTGGCGGGTGATACCCATCACGTTCCAGAACGGTCCGGCGACGCGCTCGATCTCGTCCATGGAAAACGTGTCGTGTCCCGCCGGCACCGGCGTGTGCGTCGTGAACACACTCGTGTCGCGGACGCGCGCGATCGCCTCATCGGGCGACAGCCCGTCGGCGATGAACTCCCGCAACCGCTCGACGTACAGAAACGCCGCGTGCCCTTCGTTGGCGTGCCAGACGGCGGGCTCCAGGCCCAGCGCGCGGAGCAGTCGCACGCCGCCGACGCCCAGGACCCACTCCTGCCGCAGGCGCAGCTCTGTCGCGACCGTGTACAGCCGCGCGGCCAGATCGCGGTCCTCCGGCGCGTTACGGTCGAGATCGGTGTCGAGGAAGTAGATCGGCACGCGGCCGACCATCACCCGCCAGGCGCCGATGTGCACTTCCCGCCCTGACGTTTCGAGCCGCACCAGCGAGACGTCGCCCTGCGGGCTCAGCACGCGAACGACGGGGGACGCCCCCGTATCGACCGGGTCCTCCGAATCACGCTGCCACCCGTCGAGGCCGACGCGCTGGTCGAAGTAGCCCTTATGATAGAACAGCCCAATGCCGACGACGGGGACGCCGAGATCCGACGCTTCCTTGCAGAGATCGCCCGCCAACACCCCCAAGCCCCCCGAGTAGACCGGAAGGGAGCGGTGCAGCCCGAACTCCGCCGAGAAGTAAGCGATGGGCCGCCGCGCAAGCTCGGGATACGAACCGTGGAACCACGTGCCGGTATCGTCCGCCAGGCGGCTGAAGCGGGCGATGACGGTGTCGTAGAGCTCGAGGAAGAGGGGGTCGGCGGCGCACCGCTCCAGCCGTTCCGGCGCAATCTGGCGCAGCAGCTCGACCGGATTGTGCCGCGTGCCCTCCCACAGCCGGCGGTCCAGGGACCGGAAGAGCTCGCGGCAGTCCGGCTGCCACGCCCACCAGAGGTTCCGGGCGACGTCGGCGAGGAGGCGAATGCGTTCTGGCAACATGCTCCGAGACTAGCGGGACTTGCTCTGGAACGCCACACCGGATCCTCTTTGAGGGTCGGTGCCATACCCTCTGGAGGCGTCTGTGCCTGAGTTCGCGATCGAGCCGCCGATCCCCCCGATGCTGGCGCGGCTCACCCGGCCCCTCGACCGCTACTTCCCCGAGCTGCACGAGGCCTTCCTCGCTGGGCTGCCCAAGGGCTGCGTCGTGGACGGCGAGATCGTGATGCCGACGCCGCACGGCCTCGACGGCGTCATCGCCAAGGTCGCGTCCGCGCCCTATCAACCCGGGACGCGCGCGATGATCAAGGTGAAGCACGCCGGATGCGCACGCTCACGTGGATGCCGCGCTTCCCCGACGTCTTGGGCCAGCCCACGAGCCCGAAGTCGCCGAGCACGGCTTCCACCACCCGGGCGACTGTGCGCACATGCGCGTGACGACCTCGATCCACGGCGGGCGGGAGGTGGGCGTGCGCTTCTGATAGAAAAACTCCTCGCCGATGCCGTTCGGAAACCGGACCAGCATGTTGGGCCGGCCCCCCGCCCCCCGCCCCGCGCAGCGCGCCATCGGCCACGGCGATGTAATAATCGACGAGATCGCGCTTGGTGATCT
>JAUYMC010000395.1 GCA_030699545.1 Gemmatimonadales bacterium
GCTCGCGGCGGCGGCGGTGGCGGCCGCCGCCGCCGGCCTCGTCGTCGAGCGGCTGGCGCTGCGTCCCCTGGTGGGGCAGCCGCTGCTGGCTTCCATGATCGTGACGCTCGCGCTCGGCGCGTTCCTCACCGGGGTGACACTGCTGTTCTGGGGCTCGAAGACGACGGAGGCGTACCCCGAGTTCATCTCGTCGTCGGCGCTCCGGCTCGGGCCGCTCGTGCTGTCGCTCCAGCACGTGGTGGCCTTCGCGGTGGCGATGACCCTCATCGGCCTGTTCTTCGCGTTGTTCCGGTGGACGGACCGGGGGCTGGCGATGCGGGCGGTGGCTGAGGACCAGCAGGTCGCGCAGGTGCTCGGCATCGACGTGACCGGCGTGTTCCGCCTGGCGTGGGTGCTCGCCTGGGTGCTGGCGCTGGCGGGCGGTGTCCTCGTCGCCAGCGTCCACGGCGTGAGCCTCGTGCTCGACGCGGTGGCCGTCAAGGTATTCGCGGTCGTGCTCCTGGCCGGCCTGGAATCGCTGGCCGGCGTGCTCGTGGCCGGGCCGCTCATCGGGGCCATCGAGCTGCTCGCCGGCTACTACGTCGACCCGCTGGTGGGCGGCGGCGTGACGGAGATCGCCCCGCTGGTCGTGCTGCTGGTCGCGCTCCTGGTCCGGCCCTACGGTCTGTTCGGGCTGCGCCGCATCGAGCGGATATGACGGGTGCGCGCCTGCGGGCCGAGGACGTCCAGCTCAGCTTCAAGGGCGTCATGGCCCTCCGCGGCGTCAGTGTCGCTGCGCGTGCAGGGGAGCTCTTGGCCGTCATCGGTCCGAACGGCTCGGGCAAGACGTCCTTCCTGAACTGCGTCAGCGGTTTCTACCGTCCGGATCGCGGCCGCATTCTCTTCGAGGGGACGGATCTCTGCCGCCGGGCGCCACACGCCATCGCGCGGCTCGGCGTGGCGCGGACGTTCCAGAACATCGCGCTCTACTCGGGGCTCACCGCGATCGAGAACCTGCTGGCGGCGCGTCACATCTTTTTTCGCTCCACCTTCCTCGAGGCGGGCGTTTTCATCGGCCGCGCCCTCCGGGAGGAGGTCGCCCACCGGCGCGTCTGCGAGGAGATCATGGACCTGCTCGATCTGCAGTCGGTGCGCGACCGTCCGGTGGGCATGCTGTCCTACGGCTGGCGCAAGCGGGTGGAGCTCGGCCGCGCTCTCGCGCTCGAGCCCCGGCTTCTGCTGCTCGACGAGCCGATGGCCGGGATGAACGTCGAGGAGAAGGAGGACATGGCGCGCTCGATCCTGGCCGTCATGCAGCAGCGCGAGCTGGCGGCCATCCTCGTGGAGCACGACCTCGAAGTGGTCATGGACATCGCCGACCGCCTCGTCGTCTTCAACTTCGGCGAGATCATCGCCGAGGGGGTGCCGGCCGTCGTGCGGCAGGACGCGCGCGTGGTGGACGCCTACCTGGGGCGGCGGTGAGCGCGCTGCTCGAGGTCCGCAACATGGAGGTGGTCTACCAGGATGTCATCCTCGTCCTTCGCGGGGTTTCCCTGGACGTTCCCGAGGGCGCCATCGTCAGCCTCCTGGGCGCCAACGGTGCGGGGAAGAGCACGACGATGAAGGCGATCTCGGGGCTCCTCGCCTCCGAGCTGGGGCGGGTGACCCACGGCGAGATCCGCTTCGCGGGTCACCGGATCGATCAGCTGAAGCCACAAGAACGGGTCCGGCTCGGCATCGCGCACGTCATCGAGGGCCGGCGCGTCCTCGAGCAGCTGACCGTCGAGGAAAACCTCCGAGCAGGCGGGCTGGGCGCGGCGCGCGGTCCGGAGGCGCGGCGCCGCCTCGACCGCGTGTACGCGTACTTCCCGCTGCTCAAGGCGCTACGCCGGGCGGTGAGTGGCTACTGCTCCGGGGGCGAGCAGCAGATGCTCGTGATCGGTCGTGCGCTCATGAGCGCGCCCCGCCTGCTGCTGCTCGACGAACCCTCCCTCGGGCTGAGCCCGCTGCTCGCCGGCGAGGTGTTTCGTACCGTGCAGGGGGTCAGCCGGGCCGAGAAGCTCTCGGTCTTGCTCGTCGAGTAGAACGCCCGGGCGGCGCTGGAGATCGCCGAGCACGGCTACGTGATGGAGAACGGCCGGGTGGTGCTCGATGGTCCGGCCGCCGAGCTGGCCGCCAACCAGGATATCAAGGAGTTCTTCCTCGGGCTGAGCGGCGTGGGCGGCCGCCGGAGCTACCGCGAAGTGAAGTACTACCGGCGCCGCAAGCGCTGGCTGGGGTGACGAAACCGGAAAGGAGCCCACGTGACACGCGACTACCAGGACATCCTGTACGAGACGAGGGACCATGTGGCCCGCATCACGATCAACCGGTCCCGGCAGTACAATGCCTTCACGGGCGACACGCTGAAGGAGCTGATGCTCGCGTTCGAGGACGCGGGCGCCGACGATGAGGTGGGCGTCGTTGTCCTGACCGGAGCCGGTGAGAAGGCCTTCTGCGCCGGCGGAGACGTGAACTGGGAAAAGGAGGGCGGTCTCGAGCGCCAGATCCTCGAGCCCTACCGGCTGCACGTGACGGTCTCGCGCTGCCCCAAGCCCGTCATCGCTCGCATCAACGGCTACTCCGTGGGCGGCGGCAACCACCTGGCGTACTATTGCGACTTCTCGATCGCCGCCGAGCACGCGATCTTCGGCCAGAACGGCCCGCGGGTGGGAAGCCCCGCCTGCGGCCCCATCGTCAGCTACTCGGCGCGCATCCTCGGCCACAAGCGGGCGCGTGAGATGTGGATGCTGTGCCGCCGTTACAACGCACGCCAGGCGCTCGAGTGGGGGCTCGTGAACGCGGTCGTGCCGATGGACAAGCTCGACGAGGAAGTGCAGCGCTGGTGCGACGAGCTGCTGGCGCTGTCTCCCACGTGCCTGCGCATCCTCAAGGCGTCGTTCGTGGCCGAGTTCGAAGACCTCCTCGGACAGGAGGATGCCATCCGTCGCTTGATCGTCACGCCGGAGTTCTGGCGCGAGGAGCAGCAGGAGGGGGCGGGCGCCTTCCTCGAGAAACGGCCGCCCGACTTTTCTCGGTTCCGCCGTCGCCGCTGATCGGCGTGGCCTCGTTCGGAAGAGCCTCGTGACCCACGGAGGCATGCACCATGGATCTGAACCTCGGTCAGACCCTGAGCGCGAGCGGCGGCTACACGATGATGTGAGACGGCGGCCCGCGACGGCGCGGGCGCGCGGAGGTGGCGATGGACCTGCGATGCGTGATCTACGAGGCGGCCGGGGGTATCGCGCGCGTGACGCTGAACCGCCCGGCCCAGATGAACGCCGTGAGCCCGGACCTGCTGGAGGACCTCGACCGCGTGTGCGAGGTCGTCGAGCGTGACCCGGCCATCAAGGTGGTGACGCTCACCGGCGCGGGGCGCGCCTTCTGCGCGGGCGCCGACCTCAAGGCGGTGCAGGAG
The DNA here is from genome assembly GCA_030699545.1 of Gemmatimonadales bacterium. Classification (GTDB taxonomy): domain Bacteria; phylum Gemmatimonadota; class Gemmatimonadetes; order Gemmatimonadales; family GWC2-71-9; genus 20CM-2-65-7. The sequence goes on from JAUYMC010000395.1 coordinate 3,437, forward strand.
CTCTCGCCCCATCCCGACCGGTGGCGGACGTTCATGGAACTGTGGCACCGCGTCTACAACCGCATCGAGGCGCTGCCCCAGCCGGTGGTCGCCGGGATCAACGGTCTGGCGCTGGCCGGCGGACTCGAGCTGGTGCTCGTGTGCGACCTTGCCGTGGCCGACGAGGGGGCGAGGATCGGCGACCAGCACGCGAACGTCGGGCTGGTCGCGGGTGGCGGGGGCAGCCAGCGCCTGCCTCGCGCCGTCGGCCTGCGGCGAGCCAAGGAGCTCATGCTCCTCGGCGGATGGCTCAGCGCGCGGGTGGCGGCGGAGTGGGGGCTCGTCACTCGCGTGGCGCCCGCCGGTCAGCTCCCCAGGGTGCTCGACGAGGTGGCCGGTGCGCTGGCCGCGCTCAGCGCCTCCGCGAGCCGGACCGCGAAGGCGCTCGCCAATCGCGCGCTCGACCTCGACCTCGGCGCGGGTCTCGCCCTCGAGAAGGCCCTGGTCGCCGAGCACATGCGTTCGGCTGATGCCGCCGAGGGCCTGCGCGCCTTCGTCGAGAAGCGCAAGCCACACTTCGCGTGAGGCTGGGGGAGATTTCGTGTTGCGCCACGGCGGCTGCCCGCAGTAACATCGGTTCCCGTCATGAACGTTGCCGAGCTTCGCTCAAAGGTCCGAGACATCAAGGATTTTCCCACCGAAGGAATCCTCTTCAAGGACATCACCACGCTCCTCAAGGACGGGCCCGCCTGGGCCTCCGTCATCGATCACCTGGCGAGCAAGTACCACACGGCCATGGTGGACGTGGTGGTGGGCGTCGAGTCCCGCGGGTTCATCTTCGGGGGGGCGCTGGCCCATCAGCTCAAGGCCGGCTTTGTCCCGGTCCGGAAGCGCGGCAAGCTGCCCGCCAGGACCATCGAGGAGGAGTACGCGCTGGAGTACGGGCGCGATATCCTGGCCATTCACGAAGACGCCATCCGACCCGGCCAGAAGGTCCTGGTGGTGGACGACCTGCTCGCCACCGGGGGGACCATGGCCGCCACGCTCAGGCTCGTCGAGCGGCTCG
>JAUYMC010000003.1 GCA_030699545.1 Gemmatimonadales bacterium
GTCGCAGTCGTTCATCGCCGCCGTCCAGACGGCGGCCCGGCCGCCCGCGGGCCCGGGAATCGCCGGCGCGCGCGGGACGGACAGCCCGCTCAGCCCGCGCGAGCGCCAGGTGGTCCAGCTCGTCGCCGAGGGCAAGTCCACGAAGGAAATCGCCCAGGTGCTCCAGATCAGCGCCAAGACGGCGGAGTTCCACCGCGGGCGCGTGATGAAGAAGCTGGCGATTCACGAGACGGCGGGCCTGGTCCGCTACGCGATCCGCACGGGGTTGGTGGCCCCCTGACCCCCCCCCCCCGCGCGGGGCGTCTCTGGGTATATAGAGCGATGCGCCGATCCCTCGTCGTCCTGAGCTTTGCCCTGGCGTCGTGCGCCACCATCCAACAGGCCCTGAATTTCCAGGAGCCCCAGATCACGCTCCAGGAAATCAACGTCACGGGCCTCGGCCTGACGGGCGGCACGCTCGATCTGGTCTTCGACGTCTATAACCCGAACGACTACCGGCTGCGCAGCACGCGGCTCGAGGTCGGCCTCGCGCTCGAGGACACCGACTTCGGCGCAGCGCTGATCGACAAGCCGCTCGACCTCTCGCCCGTGAACCACAACCGCGTGGTGATGCCGGTGCGGTTCACCTGGAGCGGGGTGGGCGCCGCCGCGCGCGCGCTGCTCGAGCGCCAGGAGGTCAAGTACGGGCTCACCGGGGCGGCGATGCTCGATACGCCGATTGGCGAGCGAAGGGTGCAGCTCACCGGGTCGGGAAACGTCCCGCTGCGCAAGCTGCTTTGAAACAACTGATCGAGATCCAGTCTCCCACCGAGCGGGCCTACCTCATCGGCGCGCCGCGCAAAGGCTCCGCCGAGGTCGCGCACGTCGACGAGCATCTGGAGGAGCTGGAGCGCCTCGCCGACACCGCCGGCGCCCACGTCATCGGCCGCACGATCCAGCGCATCGACGCCCCCTCGCCCAACTTCTACCTCGGCCAGGGCAAGGTCGAGGAGCTGAAGGAGACGCTGGCCGCCGCCGGCGCCACGCTGGTGCTGTTCGACGAGGGCCTCACGCCGGTGCAGGGCGTGAAGCTCGAGAAGCACCTCGGCGTGCGCGTCATGGACCGCACCGAGGTCATTCTCGACATCTTCGCGACGCGCGCCCGCAGCCACGAGGCGAAGCTCCAGGTGGAGCTGGCGCAGCTCGAGTATCTACTGCCGCGCCTCACGCGCATGTGGACCCACCTGTCGCGTATCCGCGGCGGCATCGGCCTGCGAGGCCCGGGCGAAACCCAGCTCGAGACCGACCGGCGGGTGATCCGGCGCAAGATCAGCGTGCTCAAAAAGCGGCTGAAGGACGTCGCGCATCATCGCGCCAACGTGCGCCAGGGCCGGCGCGATGTGCCGAGCGCGGCGCTGATCGGCTATACCAACGCGGGAAAGTCGAGTCTGCTCAAGGCGCTCTCGGGCGCGGACGTGTTCGTCGAGGACCGTCTCTTCGCCACGCTCGACACGCTCATCCGGGAAGTGGACGTGGGGGAGGGGTATCGTTTCCGGGTGATCGACACGGTGGGGTTCATCCGCAAGCTGCCGGCGCATCTCGTCGCGTCGTTCCGGGCCACGCTGGAGGAGGCGGAGGACGCCGATCTGCTGCTGCACGTGATCGACGCGTCGCACGCCATGTGGGAAGAGCAGGTGGAGGTGGTGGAAAGAGAAATGCGGAACGCGGAACGCGGAACGCGGAATGACGGGGCCGAGATCGAGCGCAAGCGGGTGATCTATGTGTTCAACAAGGCTGACCTCCTGCCGGATGCGGAGGTATTTCTCGCCTCGGTCCGAGAGCGGTTTCCGCACGCGGTACTTGCATCGACCGTTCCGCATTCCGCGTTCCGCGTTCCGCATTGGGGTGGGGTGGACGATCTGCGGCGCGCGCTGCGTACGTCCGCGCAAGCGCTGCGCCCGATCGCCGAAATCAGGGTGCCCGTCGGGGAGGGGAAGCTGCTTGCGGCGCTGCACCGGGAGGCCGAGGTGCTGGAGCAGCGGCAGAAGAACGGCGTGGTGACGGTGCGGGCTCGGATCGAGGCCAAGCTGCTCGGCAAGCTGCGCCGCGACGGGGTGGAGGTCGTGCTGGGGTGAGGCGCCTCCTGGTGCTTCTGTGTCTGGGCTGCACGGAGACACCCGGGGAGCCGCCGCCGCCCTCGGCCGGGACGCCCGTCCTGCAGCTCATCAGCGCGCAGCTGATCGAGCCGGTGTTCGCGACGTCCCCGCCCGGAGATGCCGCACGGCTGTTCGTGGTCGAGAAAGCGGGTCGCATCCGCATCAACCGGCGGGACACGTTGCTCGCGGGAGCGTTCTTCGACATCCGGGGAGAGATCGCAACGAGCGGGGAGCAGGGCCTGCTGTCGATCGCCTTCCATCCCGATTACGCGACGAACGGCCGGTTCTACGTGTATTTCACCGACTCGAACGGCGACCTGCGGATCGTGCGCTACACGGTGTCCGCGACGGATCCCAACGTCGCAAGCACCGCTGGCGCCGATACGCTTCTCACCGTCTCTCATCCAGGGCAGACTAACCACAACGGCGGTCAGCTCCAGTTCGGGCCCGACGGCATGCTCTACGCCGCCCTCGGTGACGGCGGCGGGGGTGGGGACGTACCTAACAACGCCCAGAACCGCCATCAGCTGCTCGGCAAGATGGTGCGGCTCGACGTGAGCGGTGCGACCGGCTAT
>JAUYMC010000004.1 GCA_030699545.1 Gemmatimonadales bacterium
AACCACGTCAGGGAATCCCGCGTGCCCCGCGCGCTGGCGGCCGCGGCCCCGAATCCCAGGCGGCCCCGGCCCAGTGAGTCGGCGCTCGCTTCGACGGTGAACGTCGGGACGGGACCCGGCGCATAGCTCCCCCGGCCGCGGCCGGCGGTCAGATGCCACCCGCGCCAGTGCAGGTTGGTCATCTGCGCCTCCGCGCCCGCCGCCAGCGAATCGAGCGCCCCTTGGAGCGTGAGCCGCACGCGCGCCGAGCCGGTCAGCCCGTCGTCGTCCCCTCCCCCCCCCCTTTCTCCGGCCCGCCGGCGAGCGCCGGCCCGGCGATCCACGTGACGAGCGAGTCGAGAACGCTGAGGCTGTCGGCATCGAAATCCACCTGGAGCGTGCCGCGGGCGGGACGCTCCCAGCCGAGGGTTCCGGAGGCGCGCGTGATGAGGCCCGGCTGCTGCAGGCGCAGCGAATCCACGCGGATCAGATCGTCGCTGAATCGCAGCGCCGCCGCGCCGCTGTCGATGATGGACCCGGCAAAGAAGGACGGGCCGAGCGCCACGCGCACCACGCCGTCGGGCGTGGTGAGACTGTCGCCTGATACCGTGCCCGATGCCGTGAACGTGAGACGGGTGGGCGGCCCGTCCACGAGCCAGCGCTCGAGGTTGACGTCGGTCGCCCGCAGCGTGAAGTCGCGCGCGCCGTAGGCGGGGGCGCCGAGCAGCAGCGTGCCGTCGCCGCGCACGGCGCCGCGCCCCGGCATCACGAGGTCGGCGTGGGTCTCGAGTCCCGCGACCGTGCCGTCGAGGCGGATCGTGCCTTGCGCGGTGCCCTGCAGCGGGAAGTTCGCGATGCCGGTGCCGAGGCCGGTGAGCGACAGCGAATCGGCGCGCACGTCGGCGAAGACGCCGAGGGTCTCGGTGCGGAAGTCGAGCGCGACGACGCCGCGGATCACGCTCATCGGCTGTTCGCCGGCGCGATGGCGCATCGTGCCGCTGAACCGCGCGTTGCTCAGCGTGCCCGTGAGCGTGCCGACCGCGTCCATCTCTCCCGCGATGAGGAACGCCGGGACGAGCCGGCGCACCGTGCGCAGATCCACGGTCGCCGCCTCCACCTCGAACGGTTCGAATCCGAGGTCGCCTCCCGCGGCGTTCACGGTTCCCTCGCCGCGAATCCGGGTCACCGCCGCCGGCAACTCGCGCACGAGCGAATCGACGAACGTCCAGTCGGTGCGCATCTGCAGCGCGCCGATCGGCCCGTCGACAACGGTGCGGCCGGTGAGCCGGCCCGCGAACGGGAGCGTGTCGAGATAGGGGCGGACCAGCTCGAGTGAGAGATCGCGCGAATTCAGGTCGCCGCGGCGCAGCGCCACGAGGCCCGAGTCGGTCGCGCTGAACGCCGTGACCCGGCCGGTGACGCGCCCTCCCGCGTACCGCACGTCGATCGGCTCGAGCCGGATCTCGAGCAGCCGGCTCGAGTGCGACCGCAACGCGACGTCGCCGTGCAGCACCGCGCCTTCGGGAAAGCGGGGATCCACGAACCGGATGTCGGTCAGGGTCGCGGAATCGGCGCGCATCGCAAGATCGAACAGGATCGGCCCGCCGGGCCAGCTCACCTGCCCGCGTGCGCTGAACGTCGAGCCGGGCAGTCCCACGCGGTCGAGGTTCACCTGGAGGGTGTCGCCGGCGATCGTGATGTTCCCCGCGACGTCCCGCAGCGAGAGGCGCGGATCGCTGCTCTCCGTGGCCAGGCGAATGATGTCGATCCGCACCCCGCGCTCGCGCGGCGCGGAGATGCGCAGCGCCGCGAGCCGGGCCTGGAGGCGCTCGAAGCGGCGCACGCGGTAGCGCCCGTCGTTCACCGGGTGGTCGATCTCGTGCGACGGATCGATCATGGGATTCCGGTCCTGGAGCCGCAGCACGAGCGAGCCATCCACGATGTGGACGTTGCGGAGCAGCACGAGCCGGTGCGGGCCGGCGGGCCCGACCGGTGTCGGACGCGGGATCGTGTCTTTCTCGTCGAGCCGCAGCAGCTCGGCGAAATTCGTCTTGCCGTTGGCGTGCTGAACGATGTTGATGAAGGGCCGGTCGAGCCGGACTTCCATCAGCACCACGCGGCCCGCGGCGAAGTCGATCGGGTTGTAGCCGATCTCGGCGCGCGGCAGCCAGGCGACGAGCGTCGAATCGGCGTCGAACAGCCGCACGTCCAGCAGCACGACGCCGGTGAGGAGCGAGCCCCGCACCTCGCCCACTTCGATCGTGCCCGACACCGCGCTCTGCACGGCGGCGCTGGCGATCCGCGCCAGCAGCGACCGCCCCGCCTGGGTGCCCACGAGGGCGTTGAGCGCGCCGAGGAAGCAGGCGAGCAGGCCCACGAGAATCCAGAGCGCGGCCCCCAGCGAGCGGCGCACCATCAGAACGCGTGCCCCACGGCGAACTGCCAGACGATGTGGCTCCAGAAGCCGCGCTTGCTGCCGATCGGCGGATAGGCGTCGCGGATGCGCACGATCGAGTCGGTCTGAAAGAGCAGCGGGCCCTGCTGCGCCTGATAGCCGTTGTAGGCCGCGTCGATGCGCACCGGCCCGAGCGGCGTCGTGAACCGGACGCCGGCGCCCGGGGTCACCCGGATGTCGCCGATCGTCACCACCTCGTCCCCCCGCTCCCACACCTGGCCGACGTCGACGAACAGCCCGAGACGCATCCGCTGCGGCAGCACGGGCGAGGGGACCCGCAGCTCGGCATTGAGAATGACCGCGGTGTTGCCCCCGGTCGGCGCGGCGTCCACCGCCCGGAACACCTTCTGCCCGGCCGCGGCCGTCGCGTCGGGGTCCACATTCGCGTCGCTCGTGTCTTGCACGACGTACACCCGCGGTCCGAGCTCATTGCGGCCGTAGCCGCGCACCGAGTTCGGCCCGCCGCCGTAGAAGCGCTGATCGGGGGGCACGTAGTCCACACTCTGGCCGGACAGGTTGATCGACTGCGCGACGATCGTCCCGCCGCGGACACGCCACGCAAACACGGTGCGGCGCCCGATGGGGTGGTAGCGGACATACTCGATCTCGCCGCGATTGAACTCGTAAGGCGTCTCGGACCCGACGGGGCGCGAAGCGTGCAGCAGCGTCCCCGTCCCGATGCTCCCGGTCGAAGGATCGAGCACGTTGTTGACGCGATTGCGCACGGCCGTCACCGTGATCGCGCCGAACTGCCGCCGGTTCGACAGGAACGCCTGGCTCTGCGCGTCGCACAGCCGGAACAGGCTGCAGTAGATCCCCGGCAACGCCTCCGTGCGCCCGACGGAGTAGCCGTATCCCACGGTGACCGCCACAGGGCCGCGGGCGTTGAGCGTCACCGCGGCGTTGCCGCCGATGGCGTGACGCGTGTACACCTGGAATTCCGAGCGGCGCTCCCCGAAGAACGACAGCGACGCCGTATGGTTGCGGGAGAGGAACGCCGGCTGGCGGAGCGCCACCCCGACGGTGTAGTTGAGCGTATCGACGGTCCAGGTGCCGGTGAACGGATTGCACAGCTGGTTCAACCCGCTGGTGCGGGTCGGCGCCCCCCCGCCCAGCTTCGCCACCCGCGCGGAAAGATCGAGGACGCGCGCGCCGCCCAGGAAGTCGTGCGCCGACCAGCCGCTCTGCACGCGAAAGCACTCCACACTGCCGTAGCCGAGGCCGAACCGGATGCGATGCTGCGATCCTTCGGTCACGCCAATCACGACGCGCACGGTGGAGTCACCGGGCGGCTCGGGCGGCAGGGAGTCGACCAGCACCACGGTGGCCGAGCGGAACACCCCCATGCCGTAGAGATCGCGCTGCGACTGGTACAAGTCTTCCTGCCGGTACCAATTCCCCGGGCGCAGCGTCATGATGCGCCGCACGGTGCCGGTGTCCACGTCCGCCAGACCCTGGATCTCGACCTCGCCCACGCGCATCCGCGGCCCGGGTACCGCTTCGAGGTGCACGTCCGCGCGCAACAGCCCTGCCTCCGAATCGAAGTTCCGTAAGACCTCGGCGTAGGGGTACCCGGTGTTGCGCAGCCGCTCGACGATCGTGTCGGCCGACGCCTGCATCAGGAAGCGGTCGAAGGGGTCGCCGACTTGCAGGGGCAGCGCGCGCCGCAGCTCGGCGAGATGCAACACCCCTTCGACGCCCGTGACCTCGAGCTGGACCACGCGCACCGGCTCGCCTTCGTGAATCCGGAACGCGATGAAGGCGTCGCGTGGCGTCCGCCGCACCAGGGTGTCCACGACCGCATTCATGTAACCGCTTTGGCGATACAGCAGGATGAGCCGCACCACATCCCGCCGGAGCTCCAGCTCGTTGAGGTAGCGCTTTTCGCCCAGCCCCAGCCAGCGCACCAGCGGGTTGCTCGCCCACCCGCTCGACTTGGTCGTGGCAATCGCGGTGGCGAGCGTGTAATCGTCCAACGCCCGGTTCCCGTCGAACGACAACCCCCGCACGATCCGCTCCTGCTCCTGCGCGGCGGCGGGTGCGGACAACGCCGTCAGCGCGGCGAGGAGAAACGCGAGGGCTGTAATGCGCAATTGACGAGGTTTGGCGATTCCGGCTATGTTGCGACACTTGCACCGCACTGTCAACCTTTTCGACACCGTGAAGTGTACGCTGTTCCTCGGTTTGCTGCTCGCCTGTGACGCGGGCGGCGGAGGCGGCGGGCGCACGCTCGTCTACTACGAGACCTACGACCCCCGCTCGCTCGATCCGGCACTTTCCACGGATGTGCCGACCGGCGAGATGGACACGCTGCTGTTCGACGGTTTGACGCAGTTCGACGCCGACGGCCGGCTCCTCCCCGGCCTGTCCGATCGCTGGACCGCGTCGTCCGACGGTCTCCGGTACGTTTTCCATCTGCGCGCCGGCGTCCGCTTTCACGATGGCCGGCCGCTCGCCGCGGCCGACGTGCACCGCGCGTTCCTGCGCGTCCTCGATCCCCGAACGCGTGGCGGCCGCGTCTGGCCCCTGCTCCCGATCGCCGGTGCGAGCGCGTACGCCGCCGGCACCGCCCGCGAGGTGCGCGGCATCCAGGTGATCGGCGATACCAGCATCGCGTTCACGCTTACCGAGCCGCTCGCCGTCTTCCCCAAATTCCTGGCGATGCCGGTAGCGGCGGTGGTCCCGCCCGAGGTGCCGGCGGATTTCGGCCAACGCCCCATCGGCAGCGGCCCGTGGCGCTTCGTCGAATGGCGGCACGACGACGCGCTGCGGTTCGCGCGCAACCCCGACTATTGGGACGGCGCCCCGGCGGCGGAATCGCTGACCGTGCGCATCGTGCCCGAGCCGTTCACCCGCACGGCGGAGTTCCTCGCCGGCCGCCTGTCGGTGGTCGAGATCCCCTTTGGGGAGACGGCGCGGTGGGAGCAGGACCACGGCGACTGGCTCAAGCGCAAGCCGGCGCTGCGCGTCGTGTATCTCGCGCTCAACAACCGGCGCGGCGCCCTGCGCGATCCCCGGGTGCGTCGCGCGGTCAATCACGCCGTGAACGTCCCCGAGATTCTCGGCAGCGTCTGGCATCACCGCGGCATCCTCGCGCGCGGGGCCATCCCTCCCGCGCTGGGCGGCTCCGACACCACGCGCCCGCGCTACGCGTACGACACCGCCACCGCCCGCCGGCTGCTCCGCGCAGCGGGTCAGGCGGATGGCTTTGCGGTCCAGCTGTGGCGCTCCGGAACGAATGTCGAGCTGGGCCGCGTGGCGCAGGCGATTCAGGCGCAGCTCGCGGCCGTCGGGATCCGGGTGGAGGTCGTGTCGCGCGACGCGTCCAGCATGCGCGAAGCGGCCCGCAAGGGGGAGGCCGACATGGCGCTGCTCGACTGGTGGGCCGACTACCCCGACGGCGACAACTTCCTCTATCCGCTGTTTCACTCGGCCAGCGTTGGGCCCGGCGGCAACGTGTCCTTCTATAGTGACCCCGTCACCGATTCCCTGATCACCACCGCCCGCCGCACGATCGACGCCGCCGCGCGCGAAGCGCTGTACCGCCGCATCGACGAGCGCGTGTACCGGGACGCCCCCTGGCTCTATCTCTGGTTCCCGGTGGATCTCTGGGCGCAGCACCCCGCCGTGACCGGGTGGGATGTCCCCGTCATCTTCAACGGCCAGCGCTGGACGGCCGTGCGTCCCAGCGGCCGGTGATCGGCCTCGTCGGCCGGCGGCTGCTGGCGACGATCCCCACGCTGTTCGGCGTCCTCGTCGTCGCCTTCCTGCTGCTCAACGTCGTTCCCGGCGACCCGGTCGCCGAGATGGTCGGCGAGCGCGCCGACTCCGCGACGATCGCGCGGCTGCGCGCCGAGCTGCGACTCGACGATCCGCTGCCGGTGCAGTTCGGCCACTATGTCTGGGGCGTCGTGCGCGGCGACCTGGGCCGCTCCTACATCACGCAGCGGCCGGTGCTGGGGGATCTCGCCGAGCGCTTCCCGAAGACGCTCCAGCTGGCGGGCGCGGCCATGCTGCTCGCCGCCACCTGCGGCATCGGCCTCGGCGTGCTCGCGTCGCTGCGCCCCGGCGGTATCGTGGACCGGGCCTGCATGCTGCTGGCGTACGTGGGCGTTTCGTTCCCCGTCTACTGGGTCGGCCTGCTGCTGATCCTCTTCTTCGCCGTCACGCTGCGCTGGCTGCCGCCCTCGGGCTACGGCGGCCT
>JAUYMC010000005.1 GCA_030699545.1 Gemmatimonadales bacterium
CTTCTGGCCGTGGTCTACGGTCAGTTTCACTACGCGGTCGATGCCCTCGCCGGCCTGGTCGTCGCCGCGGTGATCCTCGCGATCATGCCGCGAGTCGATGCGCTGGGCAGCCCCGTGGCGGCCGCAGCGCGTGTGCCGTCAGGGGTGAGCGTGGGTATGCGGGGGGGGGAGCGTCTCGACGCGTAAGTAGTGCCGCAGATCGGCGCGGTACAACGAATCGGCGGGGTCCGCCGTGGGCCACACGGTGCCGCGGTCGGGTACGAACAATCCCGCGACGACCCCCATCCCACCGTTCGGAATCGTCCGGCCGGTGGGATTGTCGTAGAACACCTGCACGCGGTAGCGATGCCCCGGCGTGATGTGTGTACCGAGGCGCGTCAGCCCGTAGAGCTTGCCGATGGGAATGGCGTCCCCCTGCCGCTTCGGCTCGCCGCGCCAGAGCAGTGTTCCTTCGGTCACGTCCCACAGCTCGATACGCACGCCGTACTCGTGCAGGTGACCCCCGATCACCACCAGGTCGCCCGGAATCGCGGGACTGCCCTCGTAGGCGCGCTCGCTGCGCCCGGGCGGCAAGTCGAACGTCTTGTCGCCGACCGGAAACGCGACGTCGAGCTGCCACGGCGACGCGGCGAACAGCGGCCAGGGCCGCGTGGCGGGCACGTAGCTGAGAATCATGCGGACGCGGACGCCGCGATACGCCGTCCCTGTCGGGTTGTGCAGCATGGCGCTCGCCACGACGCGTTGGCCGGTGTGCACCGGCGCGCCGACGAGCAGCTTGGGCAGCCGGACCGCGCCCGTCTCGCGGCCCGAGGCGGCCAGCCGTCGCGCGATGGGGAGAAAGAGCTCGCGCGCCGTCGGGTCGAGGATATTGAAATGATGGATCAGCTCGGCGGGGAGCAGCCGCCCGGCGCTGTCGACGACTTCGGTCCGAAAGCCGAAAATCGATCCGGTGACCGGCAGCTCGGCGACCGCCACAGGCGGCTGGGAGGCGTGATGGTCGGATGAGACGTCCACCGGCGGCAGCTCGATCGTGATCTCACCCCGCGCGGGATCCGAGACGACTACGGCGGCGGGCAAGCCGCTGAAATCGATCTCGGGCCCGGGCGAGAGGGTGAACCGCCGGGCGGGCGCCGCTCCCAGGACGGCATAGCCGAACCCGCCCACGGCCAGCGCGGCGATCGCCATCAGCCACCGGTTCACCGTACCGCTCCCTCCGTCACAGCAGAACGCAGCGCGGCAAAGCCCACGCCATCGAGCCGGCGGGGCTCCGTTGGCGGGAACGGTACGCCCAGCTGCTCGAGCATCGCGGGCATCAGGTCGACGGTGCGCAGCGGCGTGGCCGGCAGCGGCACGCTGGCGGCGATGGGGACCTCCATGTGGTCCGCGATGAGGCTGCCATGACCGGCCTTGTGCTCGGGAATCTCCCACGGCCCGCGAAAATCGGCGCCCAGCCCCGCGGCGAGCACCAGGTCGCCGGCGCGCGGCGCGCGGAACAGCTGCAGCAGCTGGCGCGGGGCGTCCGGCAGGTCGCTGGCGCGGCTGCGCAGCAGCATCTCGCGATCGTCCAGCTCGAGCGCGCCCGTCGTTCGCAGCCGGAGCGGGTCGCCCCGCAACGGCTCGTAGCGGATGACGCCGGCGCGCTCCGACAGCCGGGCGCGATCCGCGCCCTGGCGCACGACGATACCGTCGCGATCGTCGCGACAGGCGGCGAGGCGCACCGCGCGCAGTCCGAGCAGGCGATCCAGCAGATCGACGGGAATTTCCGATTCCGTCCGGGGCTCGGGACGGCCGGACCGCGGCTCGAAGTACAGCTGCACGCTGGCGTTGCCGGAGACCATCGTCGCGACGCGCGCGCCGCGGCGCCACACATGCGTCGGATGGCGCAGCGTGGGCACGCCCCAGCGTTCGAGCAGCTCGGCGACGTCGCAATGCTCGCGCATGACGCTGGCGCCGTGGTCGGACGCGACGAAAAAGACCGGGAGCTCGCCGCGCTGTGTCACGCGCGCCGCGAAGGCGCCGAGGGCATCGTCGATCGCGCGGTAGCTGGCGAGCACGGCCGGATGCCGCGGGTCTTTGAGATGCGTGATCCCGTCGGGTCCGGGGAACACGACGAAGAGGAATCGCCACGGCTCATCGGCCGCGGCGAGCCAGGCACGGCTGACGGCCCGGTCCAGCGCGGGATAGGTGCCGAGAAAATGGGCCGCCGCCCCAAAGACGGCGCGCTGCACGGGAATGCGGTGCGCGCCGGCGCCAAGGCCGCGCGTGACAGGCGTGCAGACCGCCACACTTTCCTGCACGAGCTCGAAAATGGACGGGCCCGCGTGAATGTCGTGATTGATCAGGCCGGCCTGTACCCCGCAATAGCTGCGCGCCGCCTGCCATTGGGCGCGCCAGCCGGTCCGCTCGGCGGCACCGGCGCGATCGAGCCAGCGGATGCCGGGCACGTTCGTGGTGCCGGGGTAGCGGCCGAACAGGAAGGGGATGTAGGCGACGCCCGTCGTCGACGGAAAGACCGACGTTCCCACGGTGAGCCCGCCGGGCTCGATCACCCAGCGGGCGAGATGCGGCAGGTCGCCGCGATCGAGCAGGTCGCGGAGCACATCCGCCCGGGCGCCGTCGATGAGGACGAACACCACCCTGCGCGAAGCGGCCCCGGAGAGTCCCAGGGCCGCCCGCACGTCAGACCGGCGATCCCTTCCCGCCAACTCACTGCACCGTGATGGCGATTTTCATTCCCAACGTGAGATGCGGCGTGCAGTAGCCCTTGTAGACGCCGGTGGGCGCGTTGGCGAACGAGACGTCGTAGGTCTGGTTCGGCTGCGTCGCGAAAGCGCCGACGAGGTTGTCGATCGTGTTGGGCATGCCCGCGGCGAGCGGCGCGGCGGCGCCCGACGGAATCGAATCCGGCCAGAACGCGATGTTGTGTGGCCCACCCGACACGTTGATGAATCGCACCGTGGTGCCCGGGGCGATCGTCAACGAGCTCGGCTCGAAGGCCGCGCGGTTGGTGCCGTTGCCGGTCATCTTGACCTCAACGACGGGACCCGCGGCACCGGCCGCACCGTCCGCCGGCGGCGGGGCGGGCGTCTGGGACTGGTCGGCTTGCCGGTCGCCGCCGCCGCAGGCAAACGCGCCAACGGCGACGAGGGTGGTGAGTAGAGCGAAGCGCATTCCTGGAATCCTCCTGAGACAGTGGCAGGGCTTATCGCTTGTGAAGGCATTCACATGCGTGGCCGGAATATAGACGGCAGTCCACAAAACGGGAGCCCCGCAAATCTTGCGTTTCAGGCCCTTTCTTCAATATTGGGGCGCCTTTTTTCCTTTCTTCACATTCGGTCGGAGGACACCGGTGCGTCATTCGCTCGCAGTGCTTGGACTCATCGTCGCCGTCGCGTCGCCCGCATCAGGGCAGCGCGCGTGGCAAACGGAAATCGGCCTCCAGGGGGGCTACACGCGGGTCGTCCAGCCCGGCCTCGGCTCGGGTCCGACGGATGCGTTCGGACTTCCCGGGTTCAACGTCGGTCCGGCCCTTCCGGCTCCATCCGCGCTGTACGTCATCATCCCGTGGAAGGAAAAAGTCGCGCTCGAGTTTGACGTGGCGGGCGCACAACTGACGGGATTGATCCCGGCGACGTTGTTCCAGCTGGACGCGCGCGCCGACTACGCCATCGTCGATCAGTTCTACGCGGCCACCGGCGGCGCCGTGGGCTATATCAACAGCGGCAACACGGGCATCACCGAAACGCAGCTCGCGCTGCAGGGCGGCGTCGGATATCGCCGGCGGCTGAGCAACGCGTTCAACGGCCGCGTGGAAGCCCGCGTGGCGTTCTGGGGCAAGACGGATAACATCCCCCCCCGGAACGTGTACTCGCTGCTGCTCGGCGTCTCCACGAGGACGAGCGGCAGCCGGTCCACGCCGGCGCCACGACGGGCGCGCGGCGGCGCCTGGACACCGCAGCTCGGGCTCGCGGCGGGCTACGCGAACTTTCACGCCGTCGGTGATCCGAACGACCTCACCCTCCTGGCGTTTCCAAACTTCGGCGGCGGCCTCGGGGCGTTGGGGATTGCCCCGGGCGGCCCGCCGACGCTGTTCGCGATTCTGCCCGTCGGCACCAGGATCGCCATCGAACCGGGCGTCGACCTCCACCGCTTCCAGAGTGGCGGCACGACCAACTTCCTTGGCAATTTCTCGGCGCGGCTGAACTATACCTTGACCGGCGGCTGGTATGCCGCGCTCGGCGGCACCATGACCTATGCCACGAGCACCGGCAGTGATCCGGCGACGATCACGGGTCTACATACGGCGGTCGGGTACCGCTTCCCGCTGTCCGGTCCGGTGAGCGGCCGCGTCGAGCTCAACTACACGATGAACGGCAAGAACGACGATCGCGGCATCCCTCCGGTGAACATCACCGGCCTCATGATCGGCGCGATGGTCCCGCTGAAATAGCTCGCCCCGGCGAGCGATGTGGCGCGGCCCCCGGCAACGGGGGCCGTTGCGTTTTCTTCGAGGTCGCACGACACTACGACGCTATGGCGAATCCGTTGCCGCAGATCGCTCCACAGGAGCTCGCGGAGCGTCTCGATCAGGGCGAAGCGCTCCAAGTCCTCGACGTGCGCGCGCCCGATCACGTCGCGCAGGGCTCCGTGAACCTCGGCGCGGCCCTCGAGCACCGCGCCCTGCCGAACTCGAAACTCTTCGCGCTCCGCGACCTCACCGGCTTGCGGCTCGATCCGACACGGCCGGTGGCCGTCGTCTGTGGGCACGGCAACTCGAGCAAACAGACGACCGCCTTTCTCCGCGAGCGCGGCTACGAGGCGTTTTCGGTCGCCGGCGGGATGGCGGCGTGGGAAACCGTGTACGTCGCGCGCCGGCTCGCGGCTACCGCTTCCCTCTCCCACCTCGTGCAGCTCGATCGCATCGGCAAAGGCGCGCTGAGCTACGTGCTCGTCAGCGACGGCGACGCCGTCGTGGTGGACCCCGGCCGCCACGTCGATCGCTACGACGCCCTGCTCGCCGAGCTCGAGGCGACGCCGGCCGCCGTCGTGGACACGCACCTGCACGCCGATTACTTGAGCGGCGCCCGCGAAGCCGCCCGCCGCTGGCAGGTCCCCTACTTCCTGCACGCCGAGGACGCGATCTCTCCCTACGATGGCACACCGGGTCGGCTCGCCTACCAGGCGCTCGCCGATGGGGACACGATCGCGTTCGGCCGGGCGACGTTGCGCGCGGTGCACACGCCGGGACACACGCTCGGCAGCGTGACGTTGATTGTGGATGACGGCCTCGCGCTCGCCGGCGATTTTATTTTCGTCCAATCGCTGGGCCGGCCTGATCTCGCCGGGAAGACCGACTCGTGGGCGAAGCTGCTGTGGCGCAGCCTCGAGCAGGCCCGCCGGGAATGGCCTGGGGAGCTGCTGGTGCTCCCCGCGCATTATGCCGGCGAGTCGGAGCGTCGCAGCGATCGGATCGTGGCGGCGCGCTTCGACGTGATCGCCGCGCGCAACGCCCCCGTCGCCATCCAGGACGAAACGGCGTTTTTGCGCTGGATCGCCGAGCATGAAGCACCGCCACCTGCCGCCTACCGCCTGATCAAGGAAGTGAACCTCGGGCTGCGCGAGCTGTCCGACGCCGAGGCGGGGTCCCTGGAGTCAGGACCTAACCAATGCGCTGTTAAGTAGTTAGGGGACCGCTGTGCAAGTCCCGGCGGGCCCGGCGTCTCTCATGGCAACTCGTACCGGAGCTTGCCATGCAGAGTCTACGCCGAGTCGTGGGGATGACCGTCCTCCTCGCCGGCACCGTTGCCGTCGCGCTTCCCCTCCCCGCTCAGGGATGGATTGATCCACCGGTCAACCGGCCCATTCGCGCCGGTCAGATCGAGCGGCTGCGCAGCACCGTGCAGGTCACGGTCGCGGGGCGCGTCGCCCGCGTCACGGTCGAGGAGTGGTTCCGCAACAACGGCCGCGTCATGGACGAAGGCGTCTACCATTTCCCGCTGCCGGGGGAGGCGGTCTTCTCGAGTTACTCGCTGTGGCAGGGCGACCAGGAATTGCGCGGCGAAGCGATGGACGCGGCGCAGGCCCGTGGGATCTACGAGGCCATCGTCCGCCAGAAGCGCGATCCCGCGCTGATCGAGCTGGCCGGCCAGGGACTGATCCGGGCGCGGGTCTTTCCGATCAATCCGGGGGAAACCCGCAAGATCACGCTGAAATACACACAGGTGCTCGACCGCGCCGGCGACGCCTGGCGGTTCCGCTACCTCGGGGATCGCAACCGCCAGAACGCGCCGCGCAGTTTCCGTCTGCACGTCGACAGCGCGCGCCGGTTCGGCGAGCCGTTCTCGCCCACGCACCAGATCGATGTGTCCCGCAGCGGCGATCGCCTCGAGGTCACGTTGTCCGACTCTCGGGGCACTTCCGGCAGCGATTTCGAGCTGCTGCTTCCGCTGACGCGGGCGCTGGTGGGTGTCTCGCTCGTGCCGCATCACCCCGTCGGCGAAGACGGCTACTTCATGATGCTCGTGGCACCCGGGCCGGTGGCCCAGACCGAAAGGCTCCGCCGCGACCTCGTGGCGGTTATCGACGTCTCGGGCTCGATGTCAGGGGAAAAGATCGTGCAGGCGCGTGCTGCGCTGCACCAGCTCGTGTCTTCGCTGCGGGAGCAGGATCGCTTCCGGCTGATCGCCTTCTCGAGCGGTGTGCGGCGTCATTCATCGGGCTGGATATCCGCGACGCCGGAGAATCGGCGGGACGCGGCGGACTGGATCCGCGGACTCGAGGCGGAAGGCGGGACCAACATCGCGGGAGCGTTGGCCGAAGCGTTCAGCACGACGCCCGGTGAAGCAGCGCTGGGCGTGGTCGTCTTCCTCACCGACGGTCAGGCGAGCGCCGGCGAGACGGATCCCGAGCGCATCGCCGATCGCGCCGAACAGGGACGCGGCCGTTTCCGGGTCTTCGCGTTCGGCGTGGGCGACGACGTGAACACGTTCCTCCTCGATCGGCTCACGGAGCGTGCGCGCGGCGTCACCGAGTACATCCGGCCGGGCGAGAACATCGAGCGCGCGGTCGCGGCGCTCGCGGGCAAGATCGCGAGCCCGGTGCTCACCGACCTCGCGCTCACCGCCCAGGGCGGCGTCGAGGTGTATGACGTCCAGCCGGGGAGCCTCCCCGATCTGTTCGCCAACGACGAGCTGGTCGTGTTCGGCCGCTATCGCGGGCCGCGCGCAGGCGAATGGAGCGTCACGGTGCGGGGGCGGCGGAACGGGCGTCAGGAGACCTATGGCACGACCGTCATCGAGCGCGAAAGCGGCGACGCGCGCTACATCGAGCAGTTGTGGGCGGCGCGCAAGGCCGGCGCCTTGTCGCGTGAGATCCGGTTGCGCGGCCAGACGCGTGAGCTGGTCGAGTCGTTGAAGCAGCTCGCGCTGCGCTACGGCATCCTCACCGAGTACACGGCGTACCTGGTGCAGGAGCCGAACGTCGTGGCCCGCCGCGAGGCCGAACGCCGCCTCATGAACGCCCCCGCGGCGGCGCCGCGCGACCAGGCGGGTGCGGACGCCGTCGGCCGGGCGGCCCAGGAACAGGCGATGCGCGGTGTGGTGCGTCTCGATGCGATCGTCGTGACGGGAGTCGAAGACGACGCCGCCAGGCGTGCCCGCTCCGGCGTCAATCCGACGCAGCGGGTGGGCGGCCGGCTCTTCATCTGGCGCGACAGCACATGGACCGATTTGAGCCACGGTGACTCGCTGCATGTGGTGACGGTCGCGCCGTACAGCGACGCGTATTTCGCCCTGCTGCGCGCGCTCCCGGAGCTGACCGCCGCCGCGGGACTGGATCCCGCCGTGCTGGTGGCCGGACGGCACGCGAGCATCAAGATTGAAGCGCATGGAAAGACGCGCTGGACCACGGGAGAGCTGGAGCGGCTTGTGAGAGAGTTTCGGGGCTGACCGTTGCCCGAAGATATCGCCGAGGTCTACCGCAGCACCTACCGCGCGCTCGTGCGGTTCCTGTACCGCAAGGTCTGGGATGCCGAGCGCGCGGAGGACCTCGCGCAGGAAGCCTTCGCCCGGGCGCTGGTCCACAAGCCGGAGAACGCGCGGGGGTGGCTGTTCATCGTTGCCGCGAACATGGCGCGCGACGATGCGCGCCGGGCGGCGCGGGAGCGGCGGCATCTGACGCTCCTCAAGAGCGAACCCGAGACGACGGCTGCCGAGCCGGAAGAAGCGATCGACACCGACACGCAGCGCACGCGGGTACGGGGCGCGCTCGAGCAGCTGACGCCGCGCGATCGCGAGACGCTGCTGCTGTGGGACGCGGGGTTCTCGTACGACGAGATCGCCGCGCAGACGGGGCTCGCGCGCGGCGCGATCGGGACCACGCTGGCGCGGGCGCGGCGCCGCCTCGTCGAAGCCTATGACGCCGATACCGCAGGAGGAGGGCACCATGTCGCACGTGGATGACGGCGCGCTGCACGCCTATCTCGACGGTGAAGTGACGGCCGCCGAGCGGGCGGAGATCGAGGCGCACCTCGCCGGGTGCGCGGCCTGCCGCACTCGGCTGGACGAAGAGCGCGCGCTGATCGGACGCGCGAGCGAGGTACTGGGCCGCGCGCAGCCGCCGCTCCAGACCCGCCGGTCGCGCCGCGGCGCGCGGCGCTGGGTCCTGCCGCTGACGTGGGCCGCGACGGTGGTTCTCGCGGTGGGACTGGGCTATTCGCTGCGGGCGCCGGAATCGACGCCGGTGGCGATGTCCGATCAGGCCACGACGGTCGAAGAATCCGAGGCTCCGGCCGCGCAGCCTCGCCCTCCCCGCTCCCCAGTTCCCGCCACCAGCCGGCCCGTGGACCTGGCGGCGCGGCGCGACACCGCCCGCGACACCATCATAGCCGAGGCGGCAGCCGCGGTCGTCGCGATCCGCGAGCAGGCCCAGGCGTTGCGGG
>JAUYMC010000006.1 GCA_030699545.1 Gemmatimonadales bacterium
CCCCCCTTCAGCTCCCGGAGCTGGCGGCCTGGCGAACCTGCTCATCCGCGCCGGCACCTTAAAGGGCCAACGTCTCGTAGTGAAGACGCCGGTCGTCAACATCGGCCGGGCCGATTACAACGACTGTGTCCTGCCCGACGAATCGGTCTCGACAAGCCACGCGAAGCTGCAGCGGCGCGAGGGCGTGTGGGTGCTCGTCGATCTCGACTCCACGAACGGCACCTTTGTGGACGGCGAGCGCATCAAGGGCGAGAGTCCGCTGGCGCCGGGAGCGACCGTGCGGTTCGGCGACATCTCGGCGGTGTTCGAGCCGACCGACGATGCCGCCGGTGTCGCCAAGGGCGGCGGGACGCGGATGATGGAAGTGATGAAACCGGCGGCTCCTAAACCGGCTCCGGCTCCCGCGCCTCCGCGGCCCTCGGCGCCGGCCAAGCCGCGGCCCAAGCCGGCGCCCCGGCCTCCGGTGGCGGCGCAGAAGAAGGGAAAGGGCTGCGGCGGGAGCGCCGCCATGTTCGTGCTCGGGATCGCGGGGCTCCTGTACTGGATGTTCATTTAGGATTCGCGTGCACATCACTGCCGCAGGGCGAACCGACGTCGGGGTGATCCGGTCGGGCAATGAGGACAGCTACCTCATGGTCCCCGACCGGGGAATTTTCATCGTGGCCGACGGCATGGGCGGCCACGCGGCGGGCGAAGTGGCGAGCGAGATGGCCGTGCGGTTCGTGGCGCGCGAGCTGGATTCGTTGCGCGGCCTGTCCGACGAGCATGTCGGCGAGCGGATGCGGGCGGCGATCCGGGCCGCCAATGGAGCGATCTTCCAGCGGACGTTGACGGAGCACGACAAACGGGGGATGGGCACCACCGTCACCGCGCTCACGCTGTTCGAGTCTCGCTTCTTGATCGGGCAGGTGGGCGACAGCCGCGCGTATCTGCTGCGCGACGGCCGGCTCAGCCAGGTGACGAAGGACCACTCCTACGTGCAGGAGCAGGTCGACGCCGGATATCTCACGCCCGAGCAGGCGCGGACGCATCCCTACAGCAACGTGATCACGCGGTGTGTGGGCGCGAACAGCGACGTCATGCCGGACATCTACGCCGGCACGGTCAAGCCGCGCGACGTCTTCCTGCTCGCCTCAGACGGGTTGACCGGGATGCTGGAGGACTATCAGCTGGCGGAGATCCTCTCGCCCGACCGGATGCCGCAGGATGAGGTGGACCTCCTGATCGCGGAAGCCAACCGGCACGGCGGGCTCGACAACATCACGTCGATCATCGTGCGCATCGATTCGGTCGACGCCCCCGCGATCGACGACACCATCACGACCCAGAAGACCGTCGTCCCGCGCTCGCGCTGACGAGGGCGCGGTCCGCGTGCAGCCGCGACTCCACTTCCTCCCGCGGCCACGTCACCAATTCCACGATCGCGCGCTCCGGGACCGCGGTGGGGAGAGGGCGCATCACGAAGATCCTTAACCCCTGTGCGGCGCGATGCAGCTCGGCGGCGACCCGGGGCAATCCCAGGTACTGCGCCGCGCCGCCCCTCCCTGGCCGCTCCAGCACGGGGATGTCGAGCGCGAGCATCTCCGGTTTCGACGGAAAATCGAGAAACAGCTCGTCGGGGCCGAGCCCGAGCTCCTGCGCCAGCCGCTCCTCCACTTGCTGGAGCAGATCGGGGTCGCGCGCCGGCCAGTCCGCCGTCTCGAGCGGGAGATCGGTCCCGGGAATGTCGAGCGCGCGCTTGGCGAGCCGGCGCTCGCGCAGCGCGCGGGCCAGCCCCCCGACGGTGGGATCATGCCGCTGCAGCTCGTGGCTCAAGCCATCGTCCGTGGCGTTCGCGATCTCGTCCGCCGTGGTGCGTCCGGCGGCGATCGTGCGGCGCACCAGGCGCTTGAACATCGAGGTCGCGCTGCGCACGGCGTGGTGCCAGTAGACGTTGCGGTACATCTGGTACTTGGCGAAGAGCAGCGACTCGAGCGCGGCCAGGCCCTTGGAGTGAATCGCGAGCCCGCCGCCCGCGGCGGCCGGGGCGAGCGAGGTCAGCAGGCGGTCGACGTCGATCACGCCGTAGGGCACCCCGCACATCGTCGCGTCGCGCGACAGGTAATCCAGCTTGTCGACGTCGAGCGAGCCCGACACGATCCCCGCGAAGGCCGACGCGCTCGTCCCTTGAATCAAGGGCAACAGCGCGGCGGCGGAGATGCCGACGCTCGCGAGCGTCGCCGCGAGCGGCCCGCCGGGTGCGAGATGACGCGCGGCGAGATCTTCGTGCCGCGGGAGACCGGCCTCCTCGAGGGCGTGGGAAAAGGGGTAGTGGCCGACGTCGTGGAGCAGCGCGGCCAGGCGAATGGGGAGGCCGTCGGCCTCCGTGGCCTCGAGCTGGATCAGGGCGCGGCGGGCCAGGTGGTAGGCGCCGAGGGAGTGCTCGAACCGGGTGTGCGTCGCGCCGGGATAGACGAGGAAGGCGTGGCCCAGCTGGCGGACGTAGCGCAGGCGCTGCATGGCCGGCGTATCGAGTACCGCGAGCGCGGCGGGCTCGAGGCGAATGTTGTTCCAGAGCGGGTCGCGGACGACCTCGAACCGGCTCGACACTCCTAGTCGACTTCGACGCCGGCGGTGGCGGGCGGTCCCGCCTCCCGGACCGGCGCCGGCACGCGGCCCGCGAACTGCTCGAAGTTCTTGTGGAACAGCGCCGCCAGGCGGGCGGCCTGCGCGTCGTACTCGGCGGGGTCGCTCCAGCTGCCGCGGGGATCCAGCAGCTCGGCGGGGACGTCGGGGATCTCGGTCGGCACTTCGAGGTGGAAGACGGGCTCCCGGCGCGTCGCCACATCATCCAGCCGCCCCGCCAGCGCCGCCCGGACCATGGCGCGGGTGTGGGGAAGGCTGAGGCGCTCGCCCACGCCGAACGGGCCCCCGGTCCAGCCGGTGTTCACGAGCCAGCATGGGACGTTGTGCCGCGCCAGCCGCTCGCCCAGCATCTGGGCGTAGACGTCGGGCTGGAGCGGGAGGAACGGCGCGCCGAAGCAGGCCGAAAACGTCTCCTTCGGCTCCGTCACTCCGCGCTCGGTCCCGGCGACCTTCGCTGTGTATCCCGACAGGAAGTGATACATCGCCTGCTCGGGCGACAGCCGGGCGATCGGCGGCATGATCCCGAACGCATCGCACGTCAGGAAGATCACGTGCCGCGGATGGCCGCCGCGCCCGTCGGGGACGTGGTTGGGGATGAACTGGATCGGATACGACGCCCGGGTGTTCTCGGTGATGTCCGCGGAGTCGAGGTCGATGGCGCGCGTGGCCGGGTCCACGACGACGTTTTCGAGGACCGTCCCGAACCGGCGCGTCGTCGCGTAGATCTCGGGCTCCGTCGTGCGCGACAGGCGGATGACCTTGGCGTAGCAGCCGGCTTCGAAGTTGAACACCCCCAGATCCGACCAGCCGTGCTCATCGTCGCCGATCAGGCCCCGGTCCGGATCGGCCGACAACGTCGTCTTGCCCGTGCCCGACAGCCCGAAGAACAGCGCGGTATCGCCGTCCGGGCCGATGTTGGCCGAGCAGTGCATCGACAACACGCCCTTCACCGGCAACAGGTAGTTGAGCAGAGTGAAGATCGACTTCTTCAGCTCGCCCGCGTAGCGTGTCCCGCCGATGAGGATGGTCTTCTGCGCCAGGCTGATGACGACGAACGTGCCGGAGTTGGTGCCGTGCGTCGCCGGATCGGCGTGCAGCTCCGGAGCATGCAGCACCTGAAACGCGGGCGTGAACCGCTCCAGCTCGCCCGGAGAGGGGCGGAGGAACATGTTGTGGATGAAGAGCGCGTGCCACGCGTTCGGCGTCGTGAAGCGGATCGGCACGCGGTGCGCCGGGTCGGCGCCCGCGAACACGTCCCGCACAAAGAGGTCCTGGCCGGAGAGATGCGCGTCGACCGCCGCACGCAGCGCCGCGAACTGCTCCGGCGTGACCGGACGGTTGACCGTGCCCCACCAGATCCGCTCGCTCGACTCGGGCTCGCGCACCAGGAACTTGTCGTTGGGGCTGCGGCCCGTGTGTGGCTTCGTCACGGCGCAGAACGCTCCACCCGCCGCGATGAGTCCTTCGCCGCGCCGTACGGCGTGCTCGTACAGCTCTGGCGGCGACTGGTTGCGGTACACCTGCCGTTTGACCGATGGTTTCACAATGGGCTTACGCGGTTGGCCGCGCGTGGCGGCGATGTTCAAGGGCGTCCACGGCGGCAATCACCGCCATGTTCACGATGTCGGCAACTTCCGAGCCTCGTTGCAAGACGTGGACCGGACGGTCCATCCCCACCAGAATCGGCCCGATCGCCTGCGCCTGACCAAGCCGGTCGAGCAGCTTGTACGCGATGTTCGCCGCGTCCAAGCTCGGGAATATCAACACGTTAGCAGGACTGCGCAGCTTCGCGAAAGGGTACACCCGCGTCAAGATCCGTTCCACCACCGCGGTGTCGGCCTGCATTTCGCCGTCGACCTGGAGCCCCGGCTCCCGCTCGTGCAGCAGGTCCACGGCGCGCCGCACCTTGGCGGCGGCTGGGTGCTTCACCGACCCGAAATTGGAGAATGACAGCATCGCCACCCGCGGCTCGACGCCCAGCCGGGTGACGAACTGCGCCGTGGCCGAGGCGATCTCGGCCAGGGTGTCGGCGTCGGGATCGATGTTGACGGTGCAGTCGGCGAAGAAGAAGGTCTGCTGGCGGAAGATCAGCATGTAGATGCCGCTGACGTGCCGGCGGCTGGGTTCGGCGCCGATGATCTCGAGCGCCGGCCGGATGGCGTCGGGATAGTACATGTCCTCGCCGGCGACGAGCGCGTCCGCGCGCCCGGCGCGCAGCATCAGGAGTCCGTAGTACATCGGGTCGAGCACCTGGATGTTCGCTTCCCGCAGCGTGATGCCGCGCCGCTGCCGCCGCTGCCACATGTCCTGCGCCATCTGCTCGCGGTCGGCCGCCGTCCGCGGATTCACGAGCTCGATATCTTCGAGCGTCACCGACGCGTCGTCGGCGCGGCGGCGGATCGCGTCGAGATCGCCGAGCAGGATCGGGCGGGCGATCCCCTCGTCGGCGAGGATGCGCGCGGCGCGCACGATGCGCACGTCCTCCCCTTCGGGGAAGACGATGCTCGGCGGGTCCTGCTGCGCCCGGGTGATCAGCCCCCGCATGACCTGCCGCTCGGGCCCCAGCCGCGCCTCGAGCTCGGCGCGGTATTCCTCGACGTCGATGATCCGTCCGGCGATGCCGGTCGCGACGGCGGCCCACGCGACGGCGGGAGCGACCCAGAGGAGCACGCGGGGATCGAACGGCTTCGGGATGAGGTAGTCGGGCCCGAACTTCAGCCGCTCCAGGCCGTACGCCATCATCACGGAGTCGGGAACTTCTTCCTTGGCCAGCGCCGCCAGCGCTCGCGTCGCCGCCATCTCCATCTCTTCGTTGATCTTCTTGGCCCGGACGTCCAGCGCGCCCCGAAAAATGAACGGAAAGCCGAGGACGTTGTTGACCTGATTGGGAAAATCGGAGCGGCCGGTGGCTACGACCGCGTCGGGCCGGGCGCGCTTGGCCTCGTCAGGCATGATCTCCGGGGTAGGATTGGCGAGCGCAAAAACGACCGGGCGCTTGGTCATCCCCTGCAACATCTCCCCCGTGACCAGCCCCCCCACCGACAGGCCGACGAAGACGTCCGCGCCCTTCAGGGCTTCGGCCAGGGTCCGGGCCTTGGTATCGCTCGCAAAGCGCCGCTTGAACTCGTCGACGTGCTCCCGGCCCGTGTAGATGACCCCCTTCTGGTCGCACATGACGATGCGGTCGCGCTGGACGCCCAGGCGCACGTAGTGCTCCGCCGTGGCGATGGCGGCCGCCCCGGCGCCGGAGAACACGACCTGCACCTTCCCGATGTCTTTCTTGACGACGGTAAGGGCGTTCAGCAGCGCCGCGCCGGAGATGATCGCCGTGCCGTGCTGGTCGTCGTGGAAGACGGGGATCCCCAGGGTCCGGCGCAGCTCCTGCTCGATGTAGAAGCAGTCGGGAGAGCGGATATCCTCGAGGTTGATC
Source organism: Gemmatimonadales bacterium (assembly GCA_030699545.1). GTDB lineage: Bacteria > Gemmatimonadota > Gemmatimonadetes > Gemmatimonadales > GWC2-71-9 > 20CM-2-65-7. The sequence continues at coordinate 6,056 of JAUYMC010000006.1, forward strand.
CCGCCCACGGTCGGCTCGAGCAGCTGGCAGAACCGGATGACGTCCTCCGGCTGCTCCGAGCCGACCTCCAGGTCGAACACGTCGATATCCGCGAAGGCCTTGAAGAGAATGCCCTTGCCTTCCATCACCGGCTTGCCGGCGAGC
>JAUYMC010000012.1 GCA_030699545.1 Gemmatimonadales bacterium
GCTCGCCGAGCTCATGCGCGAGACTCGCGTCAACACGCTCATCGATACGTCTGTCGTCGTCGAGGAGGAGGCGCCATGCCGTTCCCTCACAGAGGAGCAGGTGTCGCAGCTCTACCACATCGCCCATGAGGCCGTGTCCAACGCCCAGAAGCACGCCCGCGCCACCTCCATCACGGCCGAGGTCTACGAGCAGGACGGCGCCTTCCGCATGCGCGTTTCGGACAACGGGCAGGGCTTCGACCCCACGAACAACAACCGGCACACGGGCCGGGGACTGATGAATATGGCCGAGCGCGTCCGGGCCATCGGTGGACACCTCTGGGTCGAAAGCGCGCCTGGCCAGGGGACGACGCTTACAGTGGAGTTGCCGCTAAACGGGGAGGGAATGCTATGAGCGATGAGGGGCTGCGGGTGATGATCGTGGACGACCACGAGGTTGTCCGGGAGGGACTGCGCTCCCTCTTCGACCGGCGTCCCGGCATGACGGTCGTGGCGGAGGCCGGGACAGTCGCCGAGGCTGTCGCCCTTGCCGTTCGCCACGCCCCCAATGTGATCGTCATGGACGTGCGCTTGCCGGACGGCAGCGGCGTCGAGGCGTGCCGCGACATCCGGGCGGAGCTGCCCGACACGCGTGTGATCATGCTGACGTCCTACGCCGATGACGAGGCAGTCTTCTCCTCTATCCTGGCCGGCGCTTCCGGCTACCTGCTAAAGCAGATCCGCGGCCAGCAGCTCGCGGAGGCCGTGGAGGCGGTCGCGCGCGGGGAGTCGCTGCTCGACCCTCAGGTGACCAAGCGGGTCATGGATCAGATGCGCAACCTGGCCACCCAACCCGCCGCCGACAAGCGGGCGGGACTGACCGAGCAGGAGTACAAGATCCTGACCCTCATCGCCGAGGGTAAGACGAACCGCGAGATCGCCGCCGAGATATTCCTCAGCGACAAGACGGTCAAGAACTACGTCTCCAGCATCCTCAGCAAGCTGAACCTCCGCCGCCGCTCCGAGGCCGCCGCCTACATCGCCCGCCGGATGCCGCCCCGACCGCGCGAGTAGGACCTCAGGGAGCAAGCCAGAGCTGGTACAGCCGCCGCCGCGAGGCGCGGTAGCGCGTCTGCAGAAGGGCGGCCGCCTGCGAGCGGGTCAGGCCCAGCTCCCGCATCTGCCGCACCTCCGCCCGCAGCGCGTCGTCCTCTTCCGCCGGCACTGGCGCCCGCTCGCCCGTCGGAGCGCCCTCGATGATCAGGACGATCTCTCCCCGGACGGTTGCGAACCTGTCCCTCGCTTCCGCCGCCATCCCGACGAAGACCTCCTCGTGCAGCTTCGTCAGCTCGCGACAGACCGCGACCCGCCGGTCGGGCAGCATGTCGGCGAGAGCGGCCAGGGTCTTGGCCAGGCGCCGTGGCGATTCGAAAGCAATGATAGTATCGCGGCGGCCGGCCAGCGACGCGAAGAGGGCGCGGAGCGGCCCCTCCTGCCGGGGCAGGAACCCGACGAAGCTGTAGGAGCGGGTGCGAAGGCCGGCGACGGACAGCGCCGCTGCGACGGCCGACGGCCCGGGGACAGCAACGACGCCGTGGCCGGCGGCCCGGGCCGCGGCCACCAGCGCGACGCCGGGGTCGCTGATCGCCGGCGTACCCGCGTCAGAGACGAGGGCAACGTCGGAATGCTCCAGGACGGCGAGCACGTCAGGGATGCGCTGGGATTTGTTATGATCCGTGTAGCTGAGAAGTCGAGAGGCTATGCCGTAGTGACGGAGCAGCACTCGGGCAGTGCGGGTGTCCTCGGCCAGGACCAGGTCGACTTCTGTCAGTATCCTGAGGGCACGCAGCGTCACGTCCTCCAGGTTGCCAATCGGCGTCGCGACTACATAGATAGTGCCCATTCCGTTATAAAGATTAGGTGATTTAGCTCATCCTACGCAAAATGCGTTGACCGTGGGTACGCTGCTGGACTATATTCTGCCAATAGGCAAGGGGTGGGCGCTATGACGGTTGAAGCGGTAGCTCTTTCGGGAGGCAGCCTCGGCGTCTCCGCCAAGGCGATGCGGCACGCGTACGGTTTCGACGACGTCGCGATCGTACCGGGCAACTTCACGGTCAACCCGGAGCTCACGGACGTCTCCCTAACGCTGGGAGACTTCGTTTTCTCAACCCCTGTCCTCGCCGCGGCGATGGACGCCGTCGTAGACGCCAGCTTCGCGCGCGAGTTCGGCCGCCTCGGCGGCCTTGCTGTCTTGAACCTGGAAGGCGTCCAGACCCGCTACGCCGACCCGGCGCCCGTCCTCGAAGAGATCGCCGCCACGCCAAAGAGTAAAGTCATGGCCCTCCTCCAGAGGGTGTACTCCCAGCCCATCCAGGCCGAACTCATCGGGGAGCGCGTACGTCAGATCAAGGAGCAGGGCGTTGTCGCCGCCGTCTCCTGCACGCCGGCGAACGCCAAGCGCTTTGCGCCCGCCGCCGTCGAGGCCGGCGCCGACATCTTCGTCGTCCAGTCCACGGTCACCACCGCCCGTCACATTTCCCACAGCCTCGAGGGCCTGCGCTTCGAGAAGCTCTGCCGCGACCTGCCGGTACCGGTGGTCGTTGGCAACACGGTGGGCTTCTCGGCCAGCAAGGAACTGATGGAGACCGGCGTCGCTGGCCTGCTCGTCGGCGTCGGGCCGGGCGCTGCCTGCACCAGCCGCGAGGTGCTCGGCATCGGCGTACCCCAGGTCACGGCGACGATCGACTGCGCCGCCGCCCGCGACGAGTACTTCCGCGAGACCGGCCGCTACGTGCCGATCATCACGGACGGCGGTATCCAGAAATCGGGCGACCTCTGCAAGGCCATGGCCGCCGGCGCGGACGGGGTCATGCTGGGCTCT
>JAUYMC010000014.1 GCA_030699545.1 Gemmatimonadales bacterium
CCTCGCCCTGCTCCTCGTGGCCGCGCTGTTCGGCCCCATGCTGGCGCCCTACCCCGAGGATGCCGAGGGCGCCATCCGTCCGGACGTGCGGCTGCAGCCGCCGAGTTGGGTACACTCGTTCGGGACGGACGAGCTCGGCCGCGACGTCTTCAGCCGGGTCGTGATCGGCACACAGATCTCGCTCTCCGTCGGCGTGATCGTGCTCATTATCGGAGTGACGATCGGCACGATCCTCGGCGCCATCGCCGGGTTCGTCGGAGGGCGGGTCAACGAGACCATCATGCGCTTCACCGACATCGTCATCACGATCCCCGAGCTGATCCTGGCGCTCGCCATCACGGCGGTGCTCGGGCGCAGCCTCACCAACACCATGCTCGCCATCGGGCTCGTCCGATGGCCGATCTACTGCCGCCTCATCCAGGCGCAGGTCGCCGGCCTCACCACGGAGCCCTTCGTCGAGGCTGCCGTGGCAGCCGGCGCGCGGCCGACGCGCGTGCTCTTTCGCCAGATCCTGCCGAACTGCATTTCCCCCGTGATCGTCCGCGCCTCGCTCGACATGGGCCTCGCCATCCTGACGGCCGCCGCGCTCGGCTTCCTGGGGCTCGGGGCGCAGGATCCGACGCCGGAGTGGGGCGCCATGGTGAGCAACGCCCGCAAGACCTTCCCGGCCGCCTGGTGGAGCGCCACCTTCCCCGGCCTCGCCATCTTCGCCACCGTCTTTGCGTTCAACGTGCTCGGCGACGGGCTCCGCGATGCCCTCGATCCCCGCACGCGGGACCAGTGAGACGACAACGCCCGGAGGACCCATGATCGACATCGACATCGACCGTGCGCTCAAGACCTTTCTCGACCTCGTGCAGATCGACTCACCCACCTACGAGGAGCGGCCCATCATCGAGCGAATCGCGAGCGAGTTCGAGACCCTGGGGCTCCCGGCGTTCAACGACTGTACCGGCCGCGACGGAGCCGGCAACCTGCACGTCCGCCTGCCGGGCACGCGCCCGGATCTGGCGCCGCTGCTCCTGTGCGCGCACACCGACACGGTGGAGCCCGGCCGGCAGATCCGGCCCGTCGTCCGGGACGGCGTCGTCCGGACGGACGGCCGGACGATCCTCGGCGCCGACAACAAGGCGAGCGTGGCCGCCCTGCTGGAAGCCGCGCGCACCGTCGTCCGGCACAATCTTCCCCACCGGGAGGTAGACCTGCTCTTCACCTGGGGTGAGGAGCGCGGCCACGCCGGCGCCGCCGCCTTCGACGCCAGCCGCCTGCGCGCCACGATGGGCGTGACGCTCGACGACACGGAAGACCCGGGTCACATCACCGTCGCCGCCCCCGCCTACTTCTCCATCCTCGCCCGCTTCATCGGCAAGGCCGCCCACGCCGGGGCCGCGCCCGAGCAAGGCATCAGCGCGATCGTCGCCGCCGCCGCCGCGGTGGGCCGCATGAGGCTCGGCCGGATCGACCACGAGACAACCGCCAACATCGGCCTCATCCGCGGCGGGACGGCGCGCAACGCCATCCCGGGGACGGCCGAGCTCGAGGGGGAGGCGCGCAGCCTGGACAACGGCAAGCTGGAGCGCCTGGTCGCCGCGCTCCGCGAGGCGATCGAGACGGCGGCCCGGGACACCGCCACGCAGCTGGAGCTCACGATCAAGCAGGAGTACGCGGCCTACCGCTGGCCGGAGAGCGAGACCATCGTCGCCGAGGCGGTCGCCGCCGTGCGCCGGTGCGGCCTGCCACCGTCGCTGCGCGTCAGCGGGGGCGGGAGCGACTCGAACACGTTCAACGAGAAGGGCCTGCGCTGCCTGAACGTCGCCATCGGGATGAAGGAGATCCACACCGTGAACGAGCACATCGCCGTCGACGACCTGCGGAAGACGTGTCAGATCGCGACGAGCCTGATCACCGGCTAGGCCGATGGACCTCGCCATCGTCGATCGGCTCCTGACCACCACCCGGACGGTGCGCCGGCGGCTCGACCTGGAGCGCCCGGTGCCGCCGGCGATCATCGAACAGTGCATCGAGATCGCGCTGCAGGCGCCGACGGCCGGCAACGGCCAGGGCTGGCACTTCGTCGTGGTGACCGACCCGTCGAGCAAGGCCGCGATCGCCGAGGTCTACCGCAAGGCGCGCGCCTGGTACCACGCGCATCCCCCCGCCTTCCTGTACGGCGAGCAACGGGACTCGGATCCCGACGCGCTCCGACGCATGCGCGACGCCGGCACCCACCTCGCCGATCACCTGCAAGACGTGCCCGTCCTGATCCTCGCGTGCATCGAGGGCCGGGTCGAGCGGGGCAGCATCTTCGAGCAGGCAACTCTCTACGGCTCGGTCCTCCCTGCCGCCTGGTCGCTGATGCTGGCGTTGCGGGCGCGCGGCCTCGGGGCGGCCTGGACCACCGATCACCTGATCTACGAGGAAGATGTCGCCCGCCTCCTCGCCATCCCGGCCGGCGTGACGCAGGCGGTCCTGCTCGCCGTGGCGTATTTCACCGGCCAGGACTTCAAGCCGGCCCCGCGGCGCGCCAGTCGCGAGGTCATCCACTGGAACGCGTGGCCAGCGTGAGATGCCAGCCGAAGAAGCTCGCGCTCACCCCTCGATGTCTTCGCCTGTCCCCGCTGTGGCGGTCGGCTGCGGGTCGTCGCCGCCGTGCAGGACCCGGCCGTCGTCCGCACGCTCCTCGCCCACCTGGCCCGCTCGGGCGCCCCCAAGCCGCCCACCCCCGCCGCCCTCGCGTAGCCCCCTCCCGCCCTGATCGGATGGGCCGTCGCCGCCCCTCCGCCGGGCCGTCACGGTCGGTCCTTGACTGGGCGTCCCGGCCGGAGCAGTCTCC
>JAUYMC010000018.1 GCA_030699545.1 Gemmatimonadales bacterium
CGCCCGCCGTCGAGCCGATCTCGACCGCCGAGGCGAAGCTGCACCTGCGCGTAACGCAGTCCGCCGAGGATGACTACATCGATCGGCTGATCAAGTCGGCGCGGCAGCAGGTGGAGAGCGCCACGGGCCGGGCGCTGATCAATCAGACCTGGTACCTGTACCTCGACGGCTTTCCCCCGGACGACCGCATCCGCCTACCGAAGGCGCCGCTCTCCTCGATCACGTCGCTGGTCTACACCGACAGCGACGGCGCTGCGACCACGTTCACGGCCGACGACTGGGACGCGGACACGAACCCGACGCCGGGCGAGCTGGTGCTGGTCTACAACAAGCAGTGGCCCACGCCATCGGCGCTGCGGCCGCACTCGCCGATCGTGGTGGAATACGTCGCGGGCTACGGCGCAGCGGGATCGTCGGTGCCGGAGCCGATCCGTGACGCCATGTATCTCCTGATCGGCGATGCCTACACCTTCCGCGAGTCGCTAGTCACCGGAACCATCGTCAACACCGTGCGAGGCGTCGGCGACCTGTTCGCGAACTACATCGTGGAGGCGTGGTGATGAGGGCCGGCTTGCTGCGCGACCTCATGGCGATCGAGGTGGTGATGGGCCGTGCCGCCACCGCATACAACTCAGGTGGGAAGAGGTTGGTCACCGGCGTTGTGATTCCGGCAGCTCTTCTATCGGCCAGTTACTCGACACAGCCCTGCGTAGTGTACCCCACGGCGGTGACAGCGTGAGGGCCGGCTTGCTGCGCGACCTCATGGCGATCGAGGCCCACAACGGCCACGAACTGCGCTCAGGCGAACCATCGCCGGACGGCTGGCACGAGTTCGCGCAGGTGTGGGGCGGCTTCGGCGACCAGGGCGGGAACACCGTCGACCTCGGCGGGCTACAGGTCGCCGAGCATACAGCGGCGCTGCGCATCCGGTACACCGCCGGCGTCACGCCTGCGATGCGGGTCCGGTGGGTCGATGGGGCCCGGGTGCGGCTGTACGAGATCGAGTCCGTCGTTAACGTCGGTGAGCGGCGCGAAGAGACGATGCTGCGGGTGCGCGAGCTCGCGCCGGCCTCGAACGACCCAGCGCTGGCGTCGCTGCCGGTCGCGCTGGTGGTGGAGTAGGTGGAAGTGTTGCGCCCCGGATGCCCTGCCATTGCTACTTCCCGACGAATCGGGGGTCACCATGGTCCGGATTCAATCGCGGCTTTGGACTGGTTCTCGCCGCTCTCCGGGTCATCTCCGGCCACCCTATCCCAGTCACTGATGGCACATGAGGCGCACAGCGGACTATACACCATCGATCGGGGTAAGGGATAGATGGCCACAGTTCGCTGGACACCGCAAGACTGCGCCGGCCTGGGCGATATCACGCCGACCCGCAACGGCTCGCTGAGCACTTCCGATTCATACGTGTTCGCGAACAACGGCTGGGTCGTGCTGCTCGCTGAAAAGAGCGGCGCGGGTGTGGCTACCTACACCGTGCCGACGCCCAAGACACAGGGCGGCCTCGCACTGGGCGAACTCACGGGCACCATCGCGGCCACCACCGGCGACAAGATCATCGGGCCGTTCGAGGTGTCGCTGACGAATGACGGGAACGGCGACGCCTCGATCTCGTTCGACGACATCGCCGGGTTGACGGTGGCCGTGGTGCGGGTGCCGTAGATGGCGAGCAAGGCGCGCAGCCGGGGGTTTATCGACGTGCAGCTTGTCGGCGGCCGGGAGCTACAGGCGGGGTTGCTGGCGCTCGGGAGGGACGGCATGCAAGCGAACGTGATCCAGCCGGCGTTTCACGAGTGCGAGCCGATCCTGCTCGGCGCGGTTCAGCGCAACGTCCCGGTGGGCGCAACCGGGCGGTTGTTGGAGTCGGCGCGGAGCTTTATCAGCAAGACGCGGCTGCGGGTCGCCGTGGGGTCGCGGAGCAAGAGCGGCCCGTACTACGCGCACTTCCTCGAGTACGGGACCAGGAAGATGAGCGCCCGGCCGTTCATGCGGCCGGCGATGGACGGGAACCGCAGGCGCTTCGAGGCGATCTTTGTGAAGCACCTCCGGGCGACGGTCGCGAAGATCGGGCGCGGCGGGTTCGTGGCGTCGACGGGTGGCCGCGGGCGCTGGTCGAGGAGTAAGGCAGCGTGAGCACAGATAACCGAATCCCACCGCCTCCACCGCCTCCTGTCCGGTTGCGCCCGGACTATCTGCTCGGCCACCCGATGCCGCGCGGGTTCTGGCGGTACATCTGGTGGCTGTTCACGGGGCGCACCACATGACGATCGAGGGTGACGTGGCGCAGGCGTTGAAAACGTACGCACCGCTGGACTCGCTGATCGGCGGGCGGGTGGCGCCGTCGAAGGGCGCGCCGAGCCTGACGCCGCCGTGCGTCGTGTACCAGCGGATCTCTACGGCGTTCCAGCAAACCCTCGGCCGCAACGTCGCCGCGGAGGATGCGCGGATTCAGATCGACGTGTGGGCGAAGACCGACGAAGACGCCGGCGAGGCGGCGCGCCACGTGATCGCCGCGGTGCTGTCAATGCCGCTGCACCAGACCCGGCACGTGAAGGCGACGGTGATCGACAACGAGATCGCGGACTGGGACCAGACGGCGGGCCTGCACCGGCGGATTGTCGACATCATGTTTGCGAGCGTGGAGGCAGCGTAGATGTTTGGGCGGAAGTCGAAGCCGGCGCCGGAGCCATCGAACCCCGAGACGTGCGCACACGAGGACCGTGAGGACCTGCGGACGATGGGCTCGCGCGGCGCGCAGCCGTGGCGCTGCCGGAAGTGCGGCTACATGGGGAGTGGGGCATGACCACCGACGCGAAGCGCTACCGGGTGACCTCGGCGGACGTGTCGATGCCGACGCGCTGGGAGGGCGCGCGGCCGCACCCGACGGACCCGGGGAAGATCCACATGCAGGAGGGCGACCTGATCCCGAAGGACGTCGCCCGCCGCGCCCGCGAGTCGAAAATCGCGATCGATGCGCTGCCGGAGCAAACGATCAGGTCGCTCATCGTCAACGGCTTCGTCGAGGAGTTGACATAGCATGTCCACATATGGCAGCGACAACGTCGCCGCGGTCCTGGTCAACGGGTACGACTGGCTGTCGTACGTCCAGAACGTGCGGTGGAAGAAGGCGGCGGTGCTCACCGACGCGACGGTGCTCGGCGACCCGTGGCGGAAGAACGCCGACTCGACGGTGCGGGAGTCGGAGCTGTCGTTCGAGGGCTTCTACGACGATGCCGTCACGTCGGCGATCGACGCTCGCGCGATCGCCGACTTCGGCGTGGCGAACGTGGTCACGTTGATGGCCGACGGCAACACGCTCGGCCTCTACTTCGAGGGGTTCCGCGGCCCGCTCGAGGAGTCCTACGAGCGGATGATCGACCTCGGCGACCTGCACAAGGTCGGGGTGCAGTACAGCGGCAGCCAGGAGGTCGAGAGCGGGCGGATCGTCAAGGCGCTGGCGGCCGTGACGGCGGACGGTAACAGCGACGCGTCCGATATAGACGGCCTCGCGGCGTCGGCGGACGGCTGCACTGGGTACCTCCAGCTCACGGCGATCACGCTGGACACGGCGACCAACCTCATCGTGACGCTGCGGGACTCGTCCGACGCCGCGTCGTGGGCCGCGATCACGGGCGGCGCGTTCACGGCGCGCACGGCGATCGGGGCGCAGCGGATCGCGGTGGCGGCGGCGGCGGACACGCCAAAGCAGTACATCTCGTGCGGCTGGACGTGGACTGGCGGCGCTGGCGCGGGCTCGACGGCGACGTTCATGGCCGGCCTGCATCGGATCGGGACGGCGCAGCAATGACGCTCTCCGAATCGGAGCGCCTGCTGGTCGAAG
>JAUYMC010000019.1 GCA_030699545.1 Gemmatimonadales bacterium
GTGGTCCAGATGAGCATGATCCCGAGGCCGAAGCCGAAGTCGCCGACCCGGTTGACGATGAAGGCCTTCTTGCCGGCGTCGGAGGCCGATTGCTTCTGGTACCAGAAGCCGATGAGCAGGTAGGAGCAGAGCCCCACCGCCTCCCAGAAGACGTACAGGAGGAGGAAATTCCCCGCCAGCACCAGCATCACCATGGAGAAGACGAACAGGTTCAGGTAGGTGAAGAAGCGGGCGTAGCCGTCGTCGCCGTGCATGTAGCCCGCCGAGTAGAGGTGGATCAGGAAGCCGACGCCCGTCACCACCAAGAGCATGACCGCGGAGAGCTGGTCCACCTGCGCGGTGATGGCGGTCTGGAAGCTGCCGGCCGCGATCCACGGGAAGAGATCGCCCGTGTAGGTCTCCCCGCCGGACACCCGCGCGAAGACGGCGCACGAGGCAAGGAACGACGCGCCCAGCGCCGGGACGGCGATCCAGTGCGCCCGGTGCCCGATGACGCGACCGAAGAGAGCGTTGACGAGAGTGCCGACGAGCGGAAAGAGCGGGATCAGCCAGACGAGTCGGGCCATGGTTGTGCTTTCGGGTACAAACCCGCATCACTGTATCGAAAGGCCCTCGGGGTGTCAAGAACGGGGACAGAACAGCGACGGCAGATGAGCTATCTCGGGACTAGAGGCCAGCACGCAGACCGGACCGATTCAAGCACGGGCTGCTACCCCGGATGGTGCGCGAAGAGACGCCCCACGCTCGCACCGGCCCTCTCCCTGCATAGAGAAGGGGAAGTTGAAGAGGTCCGGCTAGCCGGCCGCAGGTCCTGGGGAAGTGTCCCGGTCTGCGCGGCGGCGTCCGTCTTCCACGCACGCGGTGATCAGCGCCCGCAGGGTCTCGAGGGTGGCAGGCTTGGCGCTGAGCCCGGAAATCAGATCGGGGGCACCCGCAGCGCCGGCGACATGCTCCCCCCACCCGGTCAGCAAGCCGACCGGAAGCCGGGGCCAGCGTTCCTTGACGGCGCGCGCGACGTCCCATCCTGTCATTCCAGGCATTCCGAGGTCGGTCAGCACCATGTCGACTGTCTCGCCGGCGTGCAGGAGCGCCAGCGCCTCGATCCCTCCTGGGGCCACGACAACGCTGTGGCCGAGGGACCTGAGCATGTCCGCGACCACCTCCCGCACCTCCTCCTGGTCGTCGATGAGGAGAATCCGGAGCGATGCCTGAGCCGGCTGGAGCGATGCGGATTCTTCGGTCCCGGGACGGGGGGCCTCGGTCACGGCGCTGACTGGCAGGCGCATCGTGACCGTGGTCCCCAGACCGGGCGTGGTCTCGATCTGCAGGTCGCCGCCATGCCGCTTCATGACCCCGTAGCTCAGCGAGAGTCCCAGTCCGGTGCTCTTCACCCCTTTCGTCGTGAAGAACGGCTCCAGCGCCCGCTGCTTGACGTCCTCCGACATGCCGACCCCGTTGTCCGCCACGGCAAGGCAGGCCCATCCGCCGCTCTGGAATGTCTTGACGGTGACGCGGCCGCCATTCGGAAGGGCGTCGATCGCATTGAGCAGCAGGTTGGTGACGGCCTCTCGCAGGGCTGCCGCATTGCCGGTCGCCGGCGGGACGACGCCGGCATCCAGCGAGACGTCGATCGTGATGCCCCTGTTCTGGGCTGCGTCCATCCACAATCCGCTCGTCATCTCGATGGCCTCGGCGGCCACCAGGCTCAGGTCCGCCGAGGCCAGCGGCTCGGCCGCCTCCATCCGCGAGAAGCGCTGCAGGCGCCGTACCACCTCGGCGGCGGCGCCGGCCGCGCGCGCGACGATCTCGAGAGACCGCCGGACCTGGGACGGGTCCACGCCGGCCAGCACGAGCTGGATGCGGCCCAGCACGACCGCGAGGAGGTTGTTCAGGTGGTGGGAGGCCCCTGCGGACATCTCGCCGAGGGCACGCATGGTCGCGCCCTGCACCAGGAGCTCCTGGGCCGCCTTGACGTCTCTCAGCGCTCGCCCCTCTTTCTCGTAGAGCTGGGCGTTCCTGATCGCGATGGTGGCGGGGATGGCCAGTGACTCCGCGCGCACGACCTCCGCAGGCGACCATTGCCGGACCGCGCGGTTCAAACAGCTCAGGACGCCGACGGGCGCGCCGTCGAGGAGGAGCGGGACGCCGAGGAACGACTTCCACCCCTCGGCCTCGAACCATGCGCGGTTCGCGAGCCGCGAATCCGCCAGGGCGTCGGGGACGGCCACAGCCCGGGCTTCTGCCATCACCCATCCGGCCAGCCCGCTGCTCGCTGTCAGCCGCTTGAGCTGCTGCATGTCGGACCGCACGGTGCCGGCATGCGCGTAGAGAACCAGATCCCCGGTGGCCTCATCCCTGAGCCAGGTGCGAGCCACGTCCACCTCCAGGAGCTTCCGGGCTATCTCCGTGAGGCGGCCGAGGACCTCGCCCAGGTCGAGGGTGGAGGCCAGGACCCGACTCGCCTCGACGAGGCTCTGCTGCTCGCTCGTCTTGCGGTCGAGCTGGGTCAGGTTGTCCCTGAGCTCCATCTCGAGGCGGCGCTGCGCCCGGGAAGAGGCGCTGACTGTCCAGAAGAGGGCCAGGTAGAGGATGGCGCCGCCCGACAGGGAGATGGTCCAGACGAGCACCCTAGCCTGCCGGATCCTGTCGAGCAGTCGGGCGGGCACCTGGTACACCTCCACCACGCCGATCACCCGGACAGGATCCTTCTCCGCGAAGACGGGCACGTACACCTCGGCAAACGTCGAGAACCGGTCCCGCTCGCCGACGTTCTCGGCCTTCTTCAGCGGCTTGAGCTCGACGCTGATCTTGCCTCCGAGAGCGACTGCCAGCTCCTGGTTCTCGGAAAAGCGTTTGCCGATCAACTCCCTGTCGTCGGACCAGATCACCGTCCCCTGGAGGTTCCATACCTTGACCCGCACGACCTCGGGGAGCGTGATCAGCGGCGCGAGCGCCTGGCGGTACCGATCCCAGTCCTGCCTGAGGTCGGGATCGTGGAAGAGGCTTTCGAGGGCATGGGACCGGATCTCGTATCGGGTCAGGTCCGCGGTCCACTGCCACTCCCACTCGAGCAGCGCCCTCGTGAGGACGGCCGAGCTCGCGTAGCCGAGGGCCGCGGATAGGGCAACCGAGAAAAGGGAAATGACGACGAAGCTCAGCAGCGGGAATCCCCCGAGCAAGCTCAACCGCCGATTCAGCAATGACCTCAGCATGGTGATCATCCCTCAGGGTCCCCTCGCTCGTTCCGCCGGCGCGGCACCGGCGGCCAGGACCAACCGAGGCTCCGTAAGCCGGCCAAGATCATAGCATCGGGTGAGAATGGCCCGAGTCCGGAAATGAATCGGG
>JAUYMC010000035.1 GCA_030699545.1 Gemmatimonadales bacterium
GCTCGATCTCTTCAACCGCTTCCTCAAGGAGCGCGGGATGCCCGAGGAGCTGATCGCCATCCGCCGCGAGCACCTCGAGTCCTTCCTGGTCGACCTCCAGGAGCGGGGCAGCTCCCCCGCCTCGGTCTCGTTCTATTACCGCAGCCTGCAGCCGTTCTTCAAGTGGGCGGTCAATGAGGACGAGCTGCGCGAGTCGCCGATGGCCCGCATGCGGCCGCCGGCGGTGCCCGAATCTCCCCCGCCGGTGCTGCGCGAGGACGACTTGACGAAGCTGCTCAAGGCCTGCGACGGGCCGCGCTTCGAGGACCGTCGCGACACGGCGTTGCTACGGCTGCTGCTCGATACCGGCATGCGCCGAGGAGAGATCGTGGGCCTCAAGGTCAACGACCTCGACCTCGACCAGGACGTGGCCATCGTCATCGGCAAGGGCCACCGCCAGCGTGCCTGTCCGTTCGGTACCAAGACCGCCCGCGCTCTCGACCGCTACCTGCGCGCCCGCGCCAGGCACCCCTACGCCGCCGCACCGGAACTGTGGCTTGGCCGCAAGGGACCGTTTGGCTGGAACGGCGTCGTGCAGGTCGTGCGGCGCCGGGCGAAGAAGGCCGGCCTCGAGGGCGTGCACCCCCACCAGTTCCGCCACACCTTCGCCCACCTGTGGCTGGCGCACGGCGGCAACGAGGGCGACCTCATGCGGCTCGCCGGGTGGAAGAGCCGCCAGATGCTGGGCCGCTACGGCGCCAGTGCCGCCGACGAGCGGGCGCGGGCGGCATATCGGTCGCGGAGCCCAGGCGACAGGATCTAGCGCGGCCCCGGCGGCGGGGTGTTGAGAGCCGCGACAGCAGCGCGCCCCTCTACGCGATTCGCTACGCCGTTCCCAGCGCGGTACGCGGCGGCAAGGTGACGACGAATACGACATGCGATCGTGCTCAGGTGGCCGGGTCGGCGAAACGTGACACGCTTCGCTCCCTACGCCCATCCGGCTCGGTGACTCCGCAACCGTGACCACAGGAAGCCGGCGCGGAGGCCGGGTACCGGGCGACTCAGCCTGACACGTACACAGAAACGTACACGTCATGCCTTGAAATTGGGGCCCCTCCAAGCCTAGGGTGGAAGAGCCCAGAACCGGTGCCAAATGCCCAACCAACATGCACCACAGCGGGCGTCAACCAAACCACGGGGCGAGAGACATGTCTGTCCGAATAGCTGCCCGCCGCCAGGCGACACATGCGCCACGTCGCCGATCATCGGAAGTGGGTCTGAGGCGCGTCAGAAAATCACAGATGTCACAGATGTTGTGATTTCCGGTCGCCGGAGACGGCGGCGAGGTCGGACGTCGACTGGCGCGGTTTCAGCACGTCGGGCCCAGATGACTCCGGAGCAGCGGAGCCTGCGCGGACGCATGGCTGCGGCGATCGGCCATTCCCGTCACGATCCACGGCTTACGACCCTCAAGGGCCGCGAGGCATTCCTCGCCCGCTTTGAGCGCGAGGTTGATCCCGACCTCCGTCTACCGGTGCACGAACGGGACCGTCGAGCACGGCAGGCGCGGAAAGCATACTTCTACCGCCTGTGTGCAAGAACCTGTTCAACTCCAACGGGGACGCACCGTTCTACATGCGAACAGTCCCAACCCACGACTCCGACAACCTAAAAGCCGCGTACAACCCAGCCCTGCACAACCACTAGGTACCTCGTCAGGCGCTTGACGGGGTCGTTGCATAACTGACACCGAGTTGCACTTCCCTACCTGGCCCGGGTAGGAGCTTGAGGCCGCGAAGTTCCCCCCGGGATTGAGGGACGGAAGTACCCCCGGGGGTGCTCGGGCTCAGCCTGCGAGGGTGTTGATTAGCCTCGCGATTGCGGCTCGCGGCAAGGGGCGACCGACACGAGTCCTGGTCGAGGCCAAGCCCGCATTAGCAGGCGCAATTAGCGCGGAGTCCGCGGAGTTCTAGGCCTCCGGTGAGAAGAGTCAAGTTCACCCGACGGCGGGGCGAACTATCGCAATCCTACGGGCCCCCGCGGCCTGCCTAGCGGCTAGCACAAGATCTCGGCGACCATGTTGCCGCCGGGCCACCTGATCTCACTGTGTGAGATGCAGTCGCGGGTGCCGCCAAACCCCACGTACAGGACGGGGACACCCGGGGGCAGCCCTTCATCGTAGAAACCCTCTTCCCACCTTTCCCGCTGACTCGCGATGAGCCCCGCCACGGCCCGGTCACAGGCGTCCTGCTCGAGTGGACCACAATCGACGGTCCGGGGGGTGTCCACTGCTACGCCGCAGCGCTCGGTGTGCTGGCTGTAGATGGCACGCTGGGCGTCCTGGAGGGCGTCCCAGGCGTCCTGGGTGGCGTTCTGGAGGGCGTCTTGTGCGTCCTGCGGGAGGTCCTGGAACTCGTCGGGGGAGTACTTGGTCGCCTCTCCCCAAGTCGTCGTGAAATCGTCAACAACGGTCGCCAGGGCGAGCAGGTCCTCGCGCTCATCGCCGGACGCCCGTTCGGCAAGCGCCAGGAGCCCGTTGGCGCCGTCGCTGAGCAGACCCACCTGAATGTCGCTGTCGGAGGGGGGCAGGCCGAGGGCGATGTTGTCCATTGGACCACCATCCGC
>JAUYMC010000039.1 GCA_030699545.1 Gemmatimonadales bacterium
GTCGATGTCGAAGGACTCGGCGTACGGGGAGCTGGGGCCGTTTTCCAGCACGTCGTTCCACCAGCGATTGGCGCCTTCGGCGATTCCCATGTGGTTGGGCACGACGTCGAGGATGTGCCCCATCTTGCGCTCGTGCAGCGCGGAGACCATCCGATCGTGGGTCTCGGGTGAGCCGATCTCTGGATTCAGCGTGGTGTGGTCCACGATGTCGTAGCCGTGCCGGCTGCCCGGGCAGGCGGCGAGGTAGGAGGACGCGTAGAGGTCGGTGACGCCCAACGCGTCCAGATAGGGCACGAGGCGCGCCGCATCCTCGAACGTGCAGCCACGGTTGAACTGGAGGCGGTAGGTCGCCAGCGGGATGCGGGGGGTCAGAGCCATGTCCATCGCGGTGCCGTCTGCCCCGTCATGAGGCATCGCGGGTCACCTCGGCTCGCTCCGTGTGCGGCCGGCCCGACGCGGCGTTTTCGGGTGCCACCGGCAGCCGAACGATCACCTCGGTGCCGTGGCCCGCGACGCTCAGCATGGCCACCTCGCCCCGGTGTGCGCGAATGATCCCCTCCACGATCGGCAGGCCCAAACCCGTTCCCTGTCCGCGCTTCTTCGTCGAGAAGAACGGTTCGAAGACATGCGCAAGCTCGTCGGCCGTCAACCCCGGACCGCGGTCGACGATGTGGATGTCCAGCACCGGAGGATCCGCCTTGCCGCGCACGATTTCGGCGCGGTCCGCCGGCGGGAGGGTCGGCTCCCCGCCCGCCGTTACTCGCACCGGCTCGCCGGGCGGCGAGGCGTCGAGGGCATTGCCGAGGAGGTTGAGGAACAACTGCTGAAGCTGATCCGCGTCGGCCAGCACGCGCGGAAGGTCCTCCGGCAGATCGAGGGCGATCCGCGCCCGCTTGGCCCGGTAGCGCGATTCCAGGAGGCTCGCCACGCGCACGAGGATGGGCGGCACCGCTTCGGGCCGAAGCTCGGAGCCGTGGGGGCGCGTGTAGTCCAGGAGCGAGCGGATGATGCTGGCGATGCGATCGGTCTGCTGCGCGATCACGTCGAGGTGGCGGCGCTCCGGATGGTCCCGGGGGATGGCGCGCTCCAACGCCTCGGCCCGCCCCGATACGACGTTGAGCGGGGTGCCGATCTCGTGGGCGACCTCGGCGGCCAGCATGCCGACCGCCGCCAGCTTCTGCGTCTGCTGCACTTCCCGCTCGAGCCGGAGCCGCTCCTCCGACTGCTCGAGCAGCGCCTGGTGCGCGTGCTGGAGGTTCTCGGCCATGCGATTGAACTCCACCGCGAGCTCGCCCAGCTCGTCGGCGCGCCTCACCTCGATGCGCTGGGTGAGGTCGCCGCCGCCGACGGCGCGGGCGGTGCGGATGAGCGCCTGGATGGGACGGGCTATGCTCCAGCGCGTGATGGCGACGATGGCGAGCACGAAGAAGACCAGGATCACCAGCCGCGCGGCGATTCGCTCGCGGATTGCGGCGGCAAAGTCCCGCTGCACCTTGCCGAGGCTGTGGCGCACCTCCACGGCGGCCGTGCGTCCGTCGGGCCAGCGGAAGGGCTGCACATTGCGAAGGATCTGGTCCGTGCCGCTCACCACGAGCGACGACACCGGCGCCCCGCTGCGGATGGTCAGACCAGTGGCGTCATCCCTGGTGGGAGGCGCGGCGCCTGCGGCCACGCTGGCCGCGATGATTTTCCCCTTCGGGTCGAAGATCGCCACCCAGATGAGGCCGGGCCGCGACCGGATCTCGTCCAGCAGCTCCTCCAGCTCCTCGTTGGTGCGCCCCCACCGGACATTGCGCCGCACCGCCACCGCCAGCGTCTCGGCGAAGATGCGCTGATCGGTGCGTGTGATCTCCACGAGGCGGTCGCGTTCCCGCGTGAGGCGCACGTAATCGTAGACGCCCGTGATGGTCATCAGCGCCAGCATGAGCAGGACGACCAGCCGGGTGGTGAGATGCTTCACGGGCGTGGCCGGAGCTCACGCCGGAGAAGGGGCATCCGGCGTCAGCGCCTTGCGAATCGCCGCCTTCATCTCCTCGATGCGGAACGGCTTGAAAAGGAAGTCGGCGGCCCCCTTCTCGGCGGCCTCCACGTAGGACGGCACGTCCCCGAAGGCCGTCATCATGATGATATGCGCGTGCGGACATGTCCGCCGGAAGCCGGGCAGGAGGTCGAGGCCGCTCGGACCGGGCATGTTCTTGTCCATCAGGATGACGTCGAATTCCGACGTGCGGCACGCGAGCACGGCCTCGGCGCCGTCGGCCGCCTCGGTCAGCTGGTAGCCTTCGTGGCGGAGCTCATCCACCAGGAGGGCGCGCATCTCGGCGTCGTCGTCTACCACGAGGATCCTGACCGTGTCTGGCATGCGGTGTCTCCTGCTGTGGCGGGGCGCCCCTGGTGGCGTGGCGCGACCCGCCTCCGGCCGCAGCCGGAGGAGGGCCAGCGAGCGACCCGCCAGGGTATAGGTCGCACCGCCCCGTCGCGCATGGGTGCTCGGGCGGCCGGCGGCGGCGCGCGTGTCCAGAAGAGGCTGCCAGTACACGCGGGGCCGGGAGGCGGGGAGCACGAAGGCGGCGGGCTCGTGATGGGCGTTGAGGAGGAGGAGGAGGGTGTCGTCCACGATGGGCTGCCCCTGTGCGTCCACCTCGTCAATCGCGTCGCCGGACAGGCGAAGGCCGAGGCATCGCGTGTGGGCATTGCTCCAGTCCTGGTCGGTCATCTCGTGACCGTCGGGGCGGAACCAGGAGAGGTCCTTGACCTCGGAGCCCCGGATCCGGCGGCCATGAAAGAAATGGCGGCGGCGGAGGACGGGGTGGGTCCGGCGGAGCTGGACCATGGTCCGGGTGAAGGCCAGGAGATCGCGCGGCCCGCGGTCGATGCGCCAGTCGAACCAGCTCAGCTCGCTGTCCTGTGCGTACGGATTGTTGTTGCCGCGCTGAGTGCGCGCGACCTCGTCGCCGGCGCACAGCATCGGCACGCCCTGGGAGAGCAGGAGCGTCCCGAGGAAGTTGCGCATCTGGCGCCCGCGCAAGGCCAGGACGGCGGGGTCGTCGGTCGGGCCTTCGACGCCGCAGTTCCAACTATTGTTATCATTGGCGCCGTCGCGGTTGTCTTCGCCGTTAGATTCGTTGTGTTTTTGATCGTAGGAAACCAGGTCGTTGAGCGTGAAGCCGTCGTGACAGGTGATGAAGTTCACGCTGGCGTGCGGGCTGCGGCCGCTACATTCGTAAAGGTCGCTGGAGCCACTGATTCGCGTGGCGTATTCGGAGGCCATGCCGCCGTCGCCTTTCCAGAAGCGGCGCACGGTGT
>JAUYMC010000168.1 GCA_030699545.1 Gemmatimonadales bacterium
TACTTCGAGTACTTTGGCGCGGCGGTGGGCGACACGGGCAAGGGCTACTACAGCTACGACGCCGGGGCGTGGCATGTGATCGTGCTGAACAGCAACCTGATGATGTCCCCGGGGTCGCCGCAGGAGCAGTGGCTGCGCCGCGACCTCGCCGACAACCCGACCCGCTGTACCCTCGCCTACTGGCACCACCCCCGCTTCAGCTCCGGCCGGCACGGCAGCTCCGGGGTCCCGATGGGGGCGTGGGACGCGCTGTACGACGCCCATGCCGACCTCATCATCGTCGCCCACGACCATACCTACGAGCGGTTCGCACCGCAGACGCCACTCGGTGTGCTGGATCAGGCGCGCGGCATCCGGCAGATCATCGTGGGGACGGGTGGGGCGGGACTCTACGAGTTCCAGACGGTCGCGCCGAACAGCGAAGTGCGCGGCAACGAAACGAAGGGGGTGTTGAAGCTGACCCTCCACGCCGACCGCTACAGCTGGGAGTTCATCCCCGTGGCCGGCGGCGACTTCACCGACTCAGGCAGCGCGAGCTGCCACTAGCGGCTAGCGCGGGTGCGGCGCCGACGGGGCGCCGTCGGTGAGCATCCAGACGTCGAGCTGCCGCAGGTCGTGGTCGATCCGCTCGAGCGCGGCGGCGTCGCCGAAGGGCTCGAGCAAGTCGCGCGCGCGCGACAGGTAGGCCCGCGCCTCGTGCCGGTCCATCATCGCCGTACGGAACGCGGCGTACTCCCGATAGACATCCGCCTCGAGCCGCCGGTCAGGCTGACCTCCCCCGCCCCGGCACAGTTCGATCGCCTGCTCGAAGAAGACGAACCCGTTGTCATCGCCCTGGCGACCCCGCATCCGCCCCATCAGCACGTAGACACGCGCCAGGCCGCCCGGCAGCGGATGCGCGATCGCCAGCTCTTCGGCGCGCCGGGCCTCATCCTCGGCGTCCGGCAGGCGGCCGGCGTCGAGATAGAGAGCGGCGAGGCGCAAGCGCACCGACACCTCGAGCGCCGGATCGGCGTCCGCGACGGGCAGCCGGCTGAGCGCCTCGCGATATGTCGCGAGCACGTCGGCGGAGCGGCCACCGCTGTGCGACGCTTCGAGCGCTCCGCGCGCCAGCAGCGTCCGCACGGCTCCGGCCGTGTCCCCCAGCGATTCGAAGATGTCGAGCGCCCGCTGCAGCCGGTCGGCGGCGGCAGCCAGCTGGCCGCGCCGCTGCGACGCCTGGCCCAAGCCGAGCCACAGCGCCGCCGTCTGGCGCGGGCAGTCCTGCGCGTACTGAAGGCCGCGCGTGTACCACGCCTCCGCGCCGGCCCACTGCGCCTGGGCGCACAACACGTCGCCCAAACCCTGACACGCGATCGCCGAGCGCTCGCGGTCGCCCTCGGCTTCCGCCAGCGCCAGGCTCCGTTGGAAAGCGCGCGCCCCATCATCGAGATACCCGCGCGCAGCCTGCAGCCGGCCCAGATGGCCCAGCGTCTCGATTTCCGGCTCGCGGTCGCGCAGCTGCTCGGCAATTCGCAGGGCCTGCTGGTACCACGCTTCCGCCTGGGCGACGCGGGTGTCCTGCTCCTCGCACTGGCCGGCGCGCAGCAGCGACCGCACCGCCTTGGAGAACTCGCCGTTGCGCTCCGATTCGAGCGCATCGACGGCCGCCGAGTAGAGCTCACCCACCCGCCCCGTGACCCGCGCGATGACCTGGGGCACCCGGGCGCGCAGCTCCGTGGGATCGAGCGCCCGCTTGCCGATCGTGCGGTTCGGCTCGCCCGCCGTCCACGCCTGGGGGCCGCGCGCCGAGGAGAGGGAGACGACGAACGCCCGCAGCGGCGCCATCCCCTCGACGTCGGGCAGCAACCGCAGCGCCTGTTCGACCCGCAGCGAGGACTGAGCGGTGGTGGTCACGGGAATCACGAGTTTCTCCCTGAATGCGGTGGACGACCGACGGACCAGGGGAGACACTTTGCACGAAGCGGGCCAACGTGGTCCAAAGTTCCTAGTGGCGCGATTCCAAGGGGTTAGAGGGGGGCCCCCCAAGGGAGTAGATCCGGAAGGCGCACAAAAAGGCGGCCTTCGCCCTAAAACGGGGCTCGGCTAGAGCTGATACTCTTTGATTTTGCGGGCGAGGGTGTTGCGATGGACGCCGAGGATCTGCGCCGCCTCGCCGATCTGGCCGCGGGTATGGGCCAGCACCTGGGCGATGTGACGGCGTTCGGCTTCCTGGAGCGTGGCCAGCGGACCGGGGGAGGCCATCTCGCTCCGGGTGGTGGCGCCGGCCCAATCCTCCGGCAAGTCCACCGACCGCACCACGTCTCCCTCGGCGAGCAGCACGGCCCGCTCGATGACGTTGCGCAGCTCGCGGACGTTGCCGACCCAGGTGTGCTCCCGCAGCAGCGCCAGGGCCCGGTCGGAAATCGCGGCAATCGGCTTGCCGTACAGCTCCCCAAACTCCTTGAGGAAGTGCGCGGTGAGCAGCACGAGATCGTCGCCGCGGTCCGCCAGGCGCGGCAGCTGCAGCGTGACCACCGCCAGGCGGTAGTACAGGTCCTCGCGGAACTTCCCCTCGGCGATCATCTGCTTCAGGTCGCGGTTGGTCGCGGCCACCAGCCGGACGTCCACCGGGATCGCTTCGGTGCCGCCGACCCGCTCGACTTCGCGCTCCTGAATCGCGCGCAGAATCTTGCTCTGCAACACGAGGCTCATGTCGCCGATCTCGTCCAGGAACAGCGTGCCGCAGCTGGCGCGCTCGAACCGTCCGATCTTGCGGGCGACGGCCCCCGTGAAGGCGCCCTTCTCGTGCCCGAACAGCTCGCTCTCGAGCAGGTTCTCGGGAATCGCCGCGCAGTTCACCGCGACGAACGGCCGGGCGCCGCGAGGACTGTGGGCGTGGATGGCGCGGGCGACCAGCTCTTTCCCCGTGCCCGACTCGCCCTGCACCAGCACCGTCGCGGTGCTGGGAGCGACGTGCGCGATCGTCCGGTACACGCCGACCATCGCCGGGCCCTGCGACACGATCTGATACGGGCCGACGGTCACCGGCGTCACGGGCGGGAGCGGCAGCGTCGTCTCGGCAGCCGCCGCGAGCACCCGGTTCAACGTCATGCGGAGCTGGTCGCGCTCCACGGGCAGTGCGATGACGGCCGAGACCCCCAGCTCCGTCGCCCGGAGGGCCAGCGTCATCGATGGTGAGGGCGCGACGGCGATCATCCGCGGCCGCACCGCGAGCCGGGGCAGCACCGTTTCCCACCACTCGAGCTGCAGGTCCGCGTCGCGGTCCAGGACGGTCACGACCGCGTCCCAGGGACCGCGCGAGAGGGCATGCAGCGTGCTTGATTCATCGTCGGCCCGTTCCAGGACGGCCCCGGATTGCTCGACGTAGTGCGCGAGCTCGCGGAACAGCGTGGCGTCGGCACCCACGCCGAGGAGCCGCGCGCCGCCTTTGGCCCGCTGCTCGGGCTTCGTGTCGATCCTGGTCGCGAGTCCGCTGCCGGCGATCAGGATCGCAGTAGGCATCATGAGCTCACCGCCCGCAGACTGCTGGACCGGATCCGCGCGCGGACGTCGAGGCGGCTCCGCGCCCACTTGCGCATCGTCACCGTCGTCCCGCGCCCGACCTCGGAGCGCACCCGGAACTCGTCCATCAGCCGCCGCGCGCTCGCCAGGCCCAGCCCCAAGCTTCCGGCGGTCGAGCACCCGTCGCGCAGCGCCTGCGAAACGTCGGCGATTCCCGGCCCGCGGTCGCGCGCCGTGATCGCCACGCCGAGCCGGCCGCGTTTCTGAATCAGATGGAGCAGCACGTCGCCCCGGCGGCCGTGCGCGAGGATGTTGCCCGCGACTTCCCGGATCGCCGCGGCCATGACGGTGACATCGCTGGGCAGAAAGTCGAGCCGCGACGCCAGCCGCCGCACCTGCTCCCCGGCCAGGGTGACGTCGGCCTCGCCCTCGATCGGGACACGGACGCGGACGCCCGGAGGCGACACCGAACGCAGCGGGGTCGCTGGCGGCGACACGGCGGCGGCATCGACACGTTCGACCGAAGCTTGCGAATGCATGTTGTCCCTCAGGGAGTTGCTGAACCCGTAACGCGGTGTGGACGAAGAGATTCTACGGAGGGCGGGAGGCAGGGAACATCGCTCAGCAGGTTGAAATGCGACGTAGGTCAGGGGGGGAGGTTCAAGCGCCCGATACGGACGGCAGGATTAGCTCCTCGGGGGGGGCGTCGATCCCCTTACGCGGGAGGATGCCCCCCGTCCGGTCCCCCGAGCTCGTCCAATTCTTCGAGCCCGATCAGAACGTCGCGGGGTTTCGAGCCGTTCGCCGGGCCCAGCACCCCCGCCAGCTCCAGCTGGTCGATGATCCGCGCTGCCCGTCCGTACCCGATGCTCATCCGCCGCTGGAGCAGCGACGTCGATCCGAGCTGGTTCTGGATACACACCTCGGCCGCCTGCCGGAACAGCGGATCCCGCGCGCCCACGCTCCCGTCCCCCGTCCCCCGTCCCTCGTCCCCCGCCTGTTCCGCCTTCTCGATCGCCGTCACCTGTTCGTCGATCGACGCGCCGGGGGCGGCGGCAGCGGCCGTCGCGTGGGCCTTGTACCACTCCATCAACCGCTCCGTCTCATCGGTGGAGATGTAGGCGCCCTGCACCCGCATCGGCTCGCTCTTTCCCGGCGGGAGAAACAGCATGTCGCCGTTCCCGAGCAGCGTTTCCGCGCCGTTCTGATCGAGAATCGTCCGGCTGTCCACCTTGGCCGACACGCGGAAGGCGATGCGGCAGGGGAAGTTCGCCTTGATCAACCCCGTGATCACGTTCACCGAAGGGCGCTGCGTCGCGAGGATCAGGTGAATCCCGATCGCGCGCGCCTTCTGCGCCAGCACGGCGAGCGGCGTCTCGATCTCGCCCTGGACGGTCAGCATCAGGTCGGCCAGCTCGTCGACGATCAGCACGATGTAGGGCAGGATGCCGTCGGTGTACGGCCCGTCGAACGGCAGCTCCTTCTGAATCCCCGCCTGCGTCGCCAGCGTTTCGCGGGGGCCCTTCAGCGGCTGCTTCGCTTCGACCTTCTTGTTGAAGTCGATGATGTTCCGCGCGTGGTTCGCGTGCAGCAGCCTGTAGCGCCGCTCCATCTCCCACACCGCCCACTTCAGGACGCTCGCCGCCTTGTGATGACTGGTGACGACCGGCAAGCCCAAATGCGGCAGCGCCGCGTACATCGACAACTCCACCATCTTCGGGTCCACCATCAGCAGCTTCAGCTTCTCGGGCGGATGGGCGTACACGAGGCTCGTGATGATGGCGTTGATGCACACCGACTTCCCCGAACCCGTGGCGCCGGCGATCAGCAGGTGCGGCATCTTGGTCAGGTCGTCCACCACTTCGTCGCCTTCGAGATTGCGTCCCAGCACGACCGGCAGCATCCGCGACGGCCGCCGGAACTCCGGCGCCTCGATCAGCTCGCGGACATGTACCAGCCGCGCGGTGGGATTGGGCACTTCGATGCCGATCGCGGCCTTGCCCGGAATGGGCGCGACGATGCGCAGCGACTGGGCGCGCATCGCGAG
>JAUYMC010000063.1 GCA_030699545.1 Gemmatimonadales bacterium
TCATCCCGCGCCGGAGCGGCCGGCTCCCGGCTCGATGCGGAGGGAGGCGCGGTCGGCGGGACCAGCTCGACCCGCGGGCGGAAGTTGGGATCGACCTCCACCACGCCGATCTTCGGCACGGCGGGCGGCGCGGTCCGCGGACTGCCACCGCGCGAACCGCGGCGGAAGCCGGCGCGGCGCGCCGGCGTGCCGAACCCCGGCGTGGGCGTGCTAGAGGGCGGCGGCGGCGCCGACGACGCCGGCATCGGGATGTCGTCCTCGTCCTCGAGCTGCGCTGCCGGAGCCATCGGCGCGGGCGGCGCGGCCGGCGCGAACATCGGTTGGGGCGGCGTGGATTCCGGCTCGTCGCGCAGCCGGACCGTGTATCCCTCGTCTTCCTTGGCGAGGTCGATCATGTCCTTGTCATGCGCCTGGCGCAGCAGCTTCTGCACCTGTGCCGTCTCGAGCGGCGGACCGTCCGTCCTGATCTCGGCCATCGCGTCGCGCAGCTCTTCGGCGCTCACGGGCCGCTCGTCCACGCCGAGCTTGCTGATCGCCTGCTTCAGCAGGCCGAAGGCGTCGCCGAACGAGAAGCCGCTCTTGCGTTGCGCCGGGGGCGCCGGCGGTTCGACCGCCGCGGCCGGCGCGGACGCCGGTGTTTCGTCCCGATCGCGCCCGCGGCCTCGACCGCGACCGCCCCGACCGCCGCGGCCTCGCGGCTCGCGCGGCGCGCGCTCAGCGGCGGCGGCGGCGGCCCCCAACGTCGGCTGCGCCGCGGCGCCTTCGACCTGGGGTCCGAGTGCGATTTCGTACTGACCGTTGTCGAGCCGGGTGAGGGTGATCAGGCCACGGTGCGCCGCCTCGACCACGAACTTGCTGAAGCGCGAGAACCCCGCGTCCTTCTCGTCGAAGTTGGGGTCGATCTCCTGCATGACCTGCTTCAGCCGGTCGGAGCGCATGACGTCGTTGTGGGCGGTCATCTGCTTCACCGCCTCGACCACCAGCTCCCACGGATCGCGCTTGACGTACTCGATGTCGCTCGTCTTGGTGAAGCCGGCCAGCTCGTTGTAGGAGTAGTATTCGTCGCAGTTCTGAATCAGCAGGTCGCTCGACGACTCGCGGATCCCGACGCCGATGACGTACTTCCCGTACTCCTTCAGCTTCAGCACGAGCGAGGAGAAGTCGGAATCACCCGACAGCAGGATAAAGGTGCCGATTTCGGGCCGGGTGAAGACCAGCTCGAGCGCGTCGATGGCCAGCCGGATGTCGGTGGCGTTCTTCTTGTTCGCCCCATGCGCCGGTGCGAAGATCAGGTCGATCGACGATTCGGACAGCGGGACGATGTACTGTGGGTAGCGCCGCCAGTCGGCATAGGCACGCTGGACGGCGACTTTCCCCCGGATGATTTCGGACTGCAACAGCCGCTTCAACTCCGTCTGCAGATCCGAGCGGATCGCCATGGTGACGTTGTCGAAGTCGATCATCAGCGCCGCATTGGGCGCGTGGGCGGGGGGTTCTTTGTGGGTGGGACGAACGATGTGTTGCTGCGGTACCATTGGGTACTCAGTTCTTGCGCCGGCGCCGGCCTGCACACGCGTTGCACCCCGTCCCGAGGTTCATGCCGGGAGGGCAACGACGCCGTGATGCCGCGTCAGCTGTTTGGTAGTGGCGAGTGTCGCCGTAGTTATGGCTGGCAGGATGTTGGGGAGGGTCGCCGAGTCACCTCGGCGCGCCCGTGCGCGCTGTCCCGACCCTATGCCGGGACCCGCAGGCGCCGCCTGATGATTCGACCCCTCGCCGACTCGTCTGCCAGATGCATGAACCCTCTTAAGATAGGGGTATCGTAGCCAAATGGGTATCCCTGCCGCAGTTAGCGCGCTCCTCCTGCTCCAGGCCCAGAATCCCACCGCCCTCTGCGCCCGCTCGTCCTCCCGCCTCGCGCCGGCGGCCGACCTCTACTGCATCGACCTCGTCCCCGCTCCCGATTTCCCCCAGGCCGCGGGGGCGGTGGAGCTCAGGCGCGTCCCTACCCCCTTCGGCATCGCCGTCACCCCGGACGGCCGCCCGACCTGGGACCTGCGAATCACCGTCAGCGGCCTCGATTCGACGGCCATTTACATGGCGTGGGTGACCACGCCGACGTTCGACCACGCGCTCAGTCTCGGGCGCATCCGGAATGGGCGCATCAACGTCCGGGACCGCGTGTCGCTCAACGCGTTCGTCGTGATCGTGTCGGCCGAGCGTTCCGAAACCGTGACGCGGCGGGAAGGCCGGATCGTGCTGCGGGGAATGTCCGCCGCGAACGTCATGCGGCCGTACGACTTCACGGCCCTGCCCCCGCGCCACCCTCCTGCCGCGCACGCGCACGAAGGAGGGGGGGGTGGCTGGCCAATGCCGCCGATGCACCCGGCGGTACCCACGATGATTCCGGGACTCGAGGCGTTGCGTCCCGATGTGACGCCGTTCGTGCCGGGCACGGGCGTCGATCTGTCCCGCATTCCCCGGGCGCGGCCGCGCCAGGTGATGACGGTCTCGGACGGCGACTCGATCGCGCTCCACGCGATGCTGGTGCGGCGCAGCGTCGCCGGGCGGGACTTCGTCGCCTACGGCTTCAACGCGCAATGGCCGGGCCCGCTGATCCGGGTGGATCGCGCCGCGACGATCGTCGTGAAATTCATGAACCGGCTCGACCAGCCGACGACCGTGCACTGGCACGGCATCCGGCTCGACAATCGTTCGGACGGTGTCCCCCATGTCACCCAAGCGCCCGTCCGCCCGGGCGGCTCCTTCCGCTATGTCGTGCACTTCCCCGACGCCGGCATTTACTGGTATCACCCCCACCACCGCGAGGACATCCAGCAAGACCTCGGCCTCTACGGCAATCTCCTCGTGCAGTCTCCTGATCCGGCGTTCTTCGGGCCGGCGCATCGCGACGCGGTGCTGATGCTCGACGATTTTCTCGTCGCGGACAGCGCGCCGGTGCCGCACGGGACGGAGGCCCCGACGCACGCGCTGATGGGCCGGTTCGGCAACGTGTTCCTGGTGAATGGCGAGCCGGCGTATCGCCTGGCGGTCAAGCGGGGTGAGGTCGTCCGGTTCTATCTGACGAATGCCGCCAATACGAGGGTCTTCAACGTGTCCATCGATGGGGCCAGGCTGAAGCTGGTGGGCGGCGACGTCGGCAAGCTCGAGCGCGAGCAGTGGGTCGAGAGTGTGGTGCTGGCTCCCGCCGAGCGGTGGATCGTGGACGCGCGGTTCGAGCGGCCGGGGGAGGCGACGATCGTGAACCGCGTGCAGGCGATCGATCATGGGCGTGGGGCGTTCTTCGCGGAGGTCGACACCCTCGGCGTCGTAGCCGTGGGGGAGAGTGCCGCTGAGCCTGATCTCGGGTCGTTTTTCGACGTGCTCCGTACGAATCATGACGTAATGCGCGAAATCGATCGATACAGACCTGCGTTCGATGGAGCGGCCAAGGAGCTGGTGCTCACGCTGCGCGCCGATTCCCTGCCGTTCGGTCTGGTACAAGTCATGCGGCTCGACACCGGCTTCGTGAATCCCGTGGAGTGGAGCGGGACGATGCCGATGATGGACTGGCTCAGCACGGGGCGCGACGTGCAGTGGCTGTTGCGGGAGCCGGCAACCGGCCGCGAGAACATGCACATCGACTGGACGTTCCGGCGGGGCGACGTCGTGCGGCTGCGGATCGGCAACGACCGTCACACGCTGCATCCGATGGCGCATCCGATTCACATCCACGGCCAGCGGTTTCTGGTGCTGGCGCAGAACGGCGTGCCGAGCGAGAATCTCGTCTGGAAAGACACGTTCCTGTTGCCGGTCGGCTGGACGGCGGATCTCCTGGTGGAGATGAGCAATCCCGGCCGCTGGATGCTGCACTGTCACATCGCGGAACACCTGGAAACCGGGATGCACATGGTCTTTACGGTGCTGCCTAACTAATCGGAGGCCGAGATGCGTCGCACGCTGCCCGTTGCTTGTGCCTTGTCACTCTTCGCCGCCCCCCCCCCCCTGGCCGCGCAAGCGCCGAGGCTTTCGGAGTTCACGCGCCGGTTCGTGAGCGTCGATTCGCCGATCGTCGCGCTGACGCACGTCCGCGTGGTGGATGGCACCGGCGCGGCGCCGGCCGAGGATCAGACGATCGTGATCCAGGGCGGGAAGATCGCCGCCCTGGGATCCGCGCGGTCGGTGCGCGTGCCGCGGGGCGCCCACGTGCTGGACTTGAGCGGGCATACCGTGATCCCGGGGCTCGTCGGCCTGCACGATCACACCTTCTACACGACCAGCGCGCGCAGCATTCAGATCTCGAGCAGCGCGCCGCGGCTGTACCTCGCGAGCGGCGTGACGACGATCCGGACGACGGGCAGCATGTCGCCGTATGCCGAGCTGAATCTCAAGCGGCAGATCGACGCGGGGCAGGCGCCGGGGCCGCACCTGTACGTGACCGGGCCCTACATCACGGGCGAAGCGGGGAGCGGGATGGCGTCGGCGCTGACGCCCGAGCAGGCGCGGCGGCTCGTCGCCTACTGGGCCGAAGAGGGCGTGAGCTGGATCAAGTTCTACACGGCGATCAGCCGGGCGGCGATGCAGGCGGCGATCGACGAAGCGCACAAGCGCGGCGTGAAAACGACGGGCCATCTCTGCTCGGTGAGCTTCCGCGAGGCGGTCGCCCTCGGCATCGACAACCTCGAGCACGGCCTGTTCGTCAACACCGACTACGATCCCGCGAAGCAGCCGGACCAGTGCGCCCAGGGCAGCATGGCCAAGCTCGGCAGTCTCGATCTCACGAGTGAGCCCGTGCAGCAGACCATCCGGGACATGACCGCGCGCAACGTCGCGATGACGTCGACGCTCGCGGTGTTCGAGCTGTTCGTGCCGAACCGGCCGCCGCTGGAGCAGCGGGTGCTCGACGCGATGGCGCCGGACGTGCGCGCCGAGTACCTGCAGACGCGGGCGCGCATCTCGGAGCAGGGGTCGTTCGGCATCGCGCCCGACGTGTTCCGGAAGGCGCAGGACTTCGACGTGGCGTTCGTGCGCGCGGGGGGATTGCTCGCCGCCGGCGTCGATCCGACGGGGAACGGCGGCGCCCTGCCGGGCTTCGGTGATCAGCGCAACTACGAGCTGCTGATCGAGGCGGGCTTCACGCCGGTGCAGGCGCTGCAAATCATGACGTCGAACGGCGCCAAGGTGCTGGGCGGCGGCGCCGAGTTCGGCACCATCGCCGCGGGCCGGCGGGCGGACCTCGTGGTGATTCGCGGCGACCCGATCGCGCGGCCGGCCGACATTCGCAACGTCGTGACGGTGTTCAAGGACGGCGTCGGGTACGACTCCGCGCGGCTGATCGAGTCGGTGAAGGGGCTGGTGGGAGTGCGGTAGGGGGAAGGGATCGCTGAACGGTATGGCGGAGTCCAGCCCGAGCGGGTACCGGTTCGGCACGTTCAAAGGCGTCTTCACGCCGAGCATCCTCACGATCCTCGGCGTGGTGATGTACCTGCGGATGGGCTGGGTGTTGGGCAACCTCGGCCTGACGGGCACGATCGTGGTCGTGACGCTCGCCAGCGCGATCACGTTCCTCACGGCCCTGTCGCTCGCCGCCCTCGCGACCAACATGAAGGTGGGCGGCGGCGGCGCCTACTACATCATTTCGCGGTCGTTGGGGGTGGAGACGGGTGCCGCCATCGGCCTGCCGCTGTTCCTCGCGCAGGCGCTGGGCATTTCCTTCTACATCGCCGGGTTCTCCGAATCGCTGGTGCGGGTGTTTCCCGCCCTGAATCCCACCATCGTCGGCACGGCGACGCTGGTCCTGCTGACCGCGCTGGTATATCGCTCGGCCGATCTCGCGCTGAAGTCGCAGTTCGGAATCATGGCCGCGATCGCGGTGTCGCTGGTGTCCTTCTTTTTGGGCGGACCGGTGGAGGCCGCAGCCGCCGCGGAGACTCCGGTGCGGACGTTGTCGTTCTGGCCCGTGTTCGCCGTGTTCTTCCCCGCCGTCACCGGCATCGAGGCCGGCATCGCGATGTCGGGCGACCTGAAGAATCCGACCCGCGCCTTGCCGCTCGGCACGATGCTGGCGGTGCTCGTCAGCTACGTCGTCTACCTCGCGATCCCGATCTTCCTCGACCAGCGCGGGGTGGGCCAGGAGGCGCTCCTGACCGATCCGCTCGTGATGCAGAAGACCGCCCGCTGGGGCGGCGCGGTGCTGGTGGGCGTGTGGGCGGCCGCGCTGTCCAGCGCGTTGGGCTCGCTGCTCGGGGCGCCGCGCACGCTGCAGGCGCTGGCGCGCGACCGCGTCGTCCCGGAGCTCCTGGGTCGCGGCTACGGCAGGTTCAACGATCCCCGCCTCGCCACCGTGCTGTCGTTCGCCATCGGATGGACGGGGATCGCGTTAGGCGACCTCAACGCGATCGCGCCGATCCTGTCGATGTTCTTCCTGACGTCGTATGGCGTGTTGAACCTGTCCGCCGGACTCGAGGAGCTGATCTCCAATCCCGCCTGGCGGCCGCAGTTCCGCGTGCCCGCCTGGCTGCCGCTCACCGGGTTTGTCGCCTGCCTCGGCGTGATGCTCATGATCGCGCCGGGGGCGACGATGCTGGCGGCCGTGACCTGCGCCGGCATTTACTCGATCATGAAACGCCGCAGCCTGCGCGCCCGCTGGGGCGACATGCGCCTGGGCTTCATGATGTTCATCGCGCGCGTGATCCTCCACCGCATGGACGGCCGCCGGCCGGACGAGCGGACCTGGAAGCCCAACCTGCTGGTGCTCAGCGGCAGCCCGTCCGCCCGGTGGTATCTGATCGAGCTGGCGGACGCCATCGCGCAGAGCCGCAGCTTCGTCACGGTGGCGACCTTCATTCCCGAAGAAAACTGGACGACCGAGCGCGTCGACACGTTGACCGCCACGATTCGCGGCTATCTGCACAAACGTCACGTCCCCGCGTTCATCCGGACGTTGCCGGCGTCGGATCCGTACGCCGGCGCCGCTACGATGATCCGCTCCTACGGCTTCGGTCCGATCGCGCCCAACACCGTGCTGATCGGCGAAACGGAGCATCCGTCGAGCTTCGTCGCCTTCGCGGAGCTGATCCAGCTGGTCATCCGCTCGCACCGCAACCTCGTGATCGTGCGCGAGCGAGCCGATGCGGGGGAGGAGGCGGTCCCCCCGCCGCGCCGCCAGGCGCGGCGGATCGATCTCTGGTGGGGCGGCAAATCGCCGCACACGGCCTTCATGCTCGCGGTGGCGATTCTGCTGCAGCGCAGCCGGGAGTGGGCCGGGGCGGCGCTCCACTTCAAGACGATCGTCGACGCGGAATCCGACCGTGCAGACGCGGAGGCTCGCGTGGTCCAGTTCCTCGCCGAGGCGCGGGTCGAAGCGACCCCGGGCGTGCTGGTGCGCGGCGAGGAGCGCGTGTTCGACGTGATCCGGCGCGCGTCCGCGGACGCCGATCTCGTGTTCCTGGGGATGCGCCCACCGCACGACACCGAGTCGGCCGAGGCCTACAGCGCATACTACGAAGGGTTGCTCCACAACACCGAATCGCTGCCGGCCACCGCGATGGTCATGGCGGGGGAGAAGGTGGAATTCCAGCGGATTTTCGAAGCGTGACGGCATCGGGGCGGCGGCCGGGGCGGGGGCTTCGGCATGGAGCGCTCCTACGAGGAGGTCTGACTCTGCCGTCGATGCTCGGATAGGAGTTCTTGGAATCGGCGCTCCAACAGACGCGCGTGGATCCACTCCTCGGGAGTGAATCGATCGTGATCGAGGTAGAGGTCCCACTGGCCTGCGGCTGGGTCCTTCCACAATCCCAACAGCTTCTCGGCCGCCGCGTTCACATCGATTCGCTTTTCCATGTAGCTGCGCAGTACCGCAGCGACGCGATCCATGGCATCCGGCATCCCGTAGTATATCCGGGGCTATGGCTTGAAGGGACTGCGCGCCCGCATCTCGACCTGCTCGGTCGCGTGGGTCCACCGCTCGAGCGCCGCTTCGAGGTCGCGCTGCAACGCCTCGAGCTGGGCGCCGAGCGTGTGCGCCGTCGCAGCGCCATCGGGTCGCGTATACAGCGCCGGGTCCTCGAGGGCCGCGACCACCCGCGCGACCTGCGTCTCCAGCTCCGCCACCTGAGCCTCCGTCTCCGTGAGCTCGCGCTGGGCGAGGCGCAGCTCCCTGCGGGGATCGCTTTTGGGCGTCGGCGCGACCCGCTGGCGCTCGTGCACCTCGCGCAGCGCCTGCTCCTCGGCCGTCGCGACGGCGGCGGCATGGGCCCGCTCCGCGCTCACGTCCTCCCATTCGGCGAAGCCGCCGGCGAACTCCGTCACATGCCGGTCGTGGAGAATCCAGATCCGCGTCGTCAACGCGCGCAGTAGCGCGCGGTCGTGACTCACCAGAATCACCGTGCCGTCGTACGCCTCGATCGCGTCTTCGAGCGCCTCGATGGACTCGACGTCCAGATGATTGGTCGGCTCGTCCAGCACCAGCAGGTTGGCGCGCGACAACATCAGGATCGCCAGCGCGACACGGGCGCGCTCGCCGCCCGACAGCGAATCGGCGCGGCGGAGCACGTCCTGGCCGGAGAACCCGAAGCGTCCGAGGTGCCCCTGGATCTGGCCACGCTCCCATTTTGGGCGCAGCCCTGCGATCACGTCGTAGAGCGTACGACCGAGCGGCACCTGCGAAAGATCCTGCCGGTAGTAGCCGGCGGTGATGGAGCCGCCGAGGCGGAGGTCGCCACCCTGCGTCGGGTGCTCGCCCAACAGCGCGCGCAGCAGCGTGGACTTTCCTGACCCGTTGCGTCCGATGATGCCCAGCACGCCGGTCCGCTCGAGCGTCCCGCTGAAGCGGTCGACGAGGGTGCGGGCGCCGACTCCCACACTCACGTTCTTCGCGCTCATCACCTGGTCCCCGCCCCGCTCGGCCACCTCGAGCCGCAGCGCCATCGTTCCGTCCGCGCCGATCACGGGGCTGAGCCGCGGCAAGCGCTCGAGACGCCTGCGGCGCCCCTTGGCCTGCTTGCTGTTCTGCCCCGCGATGTTGCGGGCGATGTAGTCGCTCTCTTTCGCAATGGTTCGCTGCTGCTGCTCGAACGCCCGCTGCTGCGTGAGCCGGCGCTCGGCGCGCTGCGCCACGAAATCGGTGTAGCCGGCGGCGTACGGCGTGGCCGTGCCGCCTTCCAGATGCAGCACGTGGTCCACGGTCGCGGTCAGAAATGCGCGGTCGTGGCTCACGAGCAGCACCGTGCGATCGCTCGCGGCGAGGTATTGCTCGAGCCACCGAGTCGTTTCGAGGTCCAAGTGATTCGTCGGCTCGTCGAGCAGCAGCACGTCGGCGGTGGTCATGAGCTGGCGCGCCAGTCCGAGGCGGCCGAGCTCGCCGCCGCTCAACGCGGAGAGCGGCGTGACGCGGGCCTGGGCGGGATCGAACTCGAGGCCGTGGAGCACGGCGTCGATGCGTGCGGTGACGGCATAGCCGCCCTCCCGCTCGAAGCGCTCGAGGTCTTCGCCGTACTGCGCGAGCGCGCGAGGCGAGGAGTCGTGGGCGAGGTTCGCGGCCTGCTCGACGAGGGACTGCTCGAGCGCCAGCAGCTCGGCCAGCTCACCGGCCGCCGCTTCCCAAACCGTCTTCGCGGCGCCGTAGTCGCGGTGCTGCTCGAGGAGGGAGACGCGGAGTCCCGGCGCGCGGGCGATGCTGCCGCGGGTGGGATCGAGCTCGCCCGTCAGCAGCCGGAACAGCGTCGTCTTGCCGGTGCCGTTGCGGCCCACGATGCCCCAGCGTTCGCCGGGCGCCACCGTGAAGGAGACGTTGGAGAAGAGCGTCGTGTCGCCGAAGTCCACGCCGACGCCGGAGAACGCGAGCTGGGTCATGGTGTGGCAACACCATCACCAGCCCCGCTCACGATGTCAACCTCGCGGCGACGCTACGACGCCGGCTTCCAGATCTTCCCCATCGATCCGATGCATGCACCCCACAGCGCGCCGCCCAGCATCCCGCTGACCGCGTACGCCGCCCGATCACCACGGTTGCATTCGCATCCATAACCGGCAAAGTCCGCGGCCATATATCCACCCGTGGCTCCCACCTGCGCGTGGCCTTTCGACTCCGAGGGGAGGATGCCGCACCGTGCGGCACCGGGACGCTGTGCACGGAGGGCGGCGGCCCGCCATATCGCGAAAGGTCGCGTGAAATGGGGCGCGGAATCGTGGCCGGCTTGACAGCGGTTCGCATTCCGGTCGTTATTCACCCAACCCTTCAATGCTTCGAGCAGGAGGATTTATGTTCACCCCCTCAAGCCGGTTCCTGAGCCTCGCCGCACTTGCCGCCGTTCTCTACGGCGCGCCGGCCGATGCCCAGACCGGCCGCATCACGGGCACCGTGCGCGATTCCCGCGGCGTGGCCCTGTCGGGCGTCGCGGTTCGGGCCGTCAGTCAGGAGGCGGGCCCCACGCGGCGTACGACCACACTCACCGACGGCAGCTACACGATCGGCAATCTCCCGGCGGGCGCCTACACCGTCTCGGCCGCGATGCCGGGGCTGCGCACGGTGTCGCAGCGCGACGTCCGGGTCTCGGGCGACGCGTCGGTCACCGTGGATCTGGTCATGGAGGCGCTGCTGCTCGAAGCGGTGACGGTCACCGCGATGCTGCGCGAGCAGGAGCTGACGGAAGTCCCGTTCTCGATCGCCGCGCCCAGCGCGCAGATGCTGCGCATCCGCGGCGCGGAGAACATGGAAGCGATCGCCTCAAACGTCGCGGGCTTCAGCGTGCAGAACCTGGGTCCCGGACAAAGTCAGGTGGCGATGCGGGGGGCGTCTTCCGGACAGATCGCGCGCGACCAGCCCGGCGTAAAGGAACAGGTGGGCGCTTATCTCGATGATTCCCCGGTCTCACTCTCCCTCTTCACGCCGGATCTCGATCTATTCGACGTCGGGCGCGTGGAGGTTCTGCGCGGTCCTCAGGGAACGTTGTTCGGGGCTGGTTCGCTCTCGGGTACCGTCCGTTACATCACCAACCAGCCCGAACTGGGCTTGAACACCGTCTTCGGCGAGGTGGGCGGACATTGGGTAGGGGGCGGCTCTCCCGGCAGCACAGCGAGGCTCGGCGTCAACGCGCCACTGGGCGAGCGGGCGGCGATCCGGTTGGCAGGTCACAGCAACCGCATGGGCGGCTGGATGGACGCGGTCCAGCCGGACTTCCGGGTGAATCACGACGTCAACGGTAGCGATCGGGCCGGTCTCCGGGCGGCCCTGCTCCTTCAGCCAAGCGCGCGCTTCAGAATCACGCCCAGGGTCACTTACCAGCGGGTGCAGGCGGACGGCTGGAATCGGATTGACGCGTTCAATATCCTCGCCAACCCCTACACCACGACTCGTCCCGCCATAACGCTGGGCGAGCGACAGCAATTCACTCAGATCAGAGAACCCTACACCGACGACTTCTTGCTCGCCGATTTGAATTGGCAGTATGAGTTCGGCAATGTGAGACTCACGTCCATCACGTCTTACACGTTCCGGGATGTGCTGGTCGTCCGTGATGCGACCGCTCTGACCGGGAGCGTTACGGGCGGAACCATTGGCGCTTCGGATCGGGCGTACACGCTCGACGCCCCGCTGAACGATGCGACCTTGAGCAAGGTGTGGACGCAGGAATTACGCCTGTCAGGAGGGGACGCCCGCGTCCAGTGGCTCGTGGGCGGTTTCTACAGCAGCAACCGGCGCGACTACGGTCAGAACTTGCTGGTCGTAGGGTCGGACTCGATCATCGCGGAAGACGTCGGATTCCCCCCTGGATGGACCCAAGGAACCATCGCGGCGAGAGTGGATGAGCTCTTCTATTCCGATCTGCATTACGAGCTCAAGCAGGCTGCGATCTTCGGTGAAGCCACGCTGGCCGCCAGTGATCGCATCAATTTCACCGCGGGTCTGCGCTATTACAGTTTCAATGAGGACCGATCGCTCGTCTTCGACGGGGTTTTTGCCGTCCCGACGGACACCGCCGGGACGACGGAGGCGAACGGCCTGGCGCCGCGTTTCATGGTAAGCTACAAAGCCTCCGACGCGCTCACCCTCAACGCGCAGGCGTCGCGGGGTTTCCGTTTAGGGGGGATCAATGACCCACTCAACGCGCCACTGTGCTCGCCCGAGGACCTGACAACTTTCGGTCCCCTCGAGGGACCCTGGAAGGACGAGACGGCGTGGAACTACGAGGTGGGAGCCAAGTCGGTGTTCGCCGATGGTCGCGTCTCCCTCAACCTGTCCGCGTTTTACATGGACATCCGCGACCTGCAGCTCACAGTGACTGCTGGCCAGTGCTCCTCCCGGCTGATCCTAAACGCTGAGAAGGCCCGGTCCGTCGGCGCGGAACTCGAGCTCACGGCTCGCGCGAGCGAGCATCTGGACTTCTCGGTCTCCGCGGGGCTCAACGACTCCAAGCTCCTGTCGACGTTCCGAGACGCAGGCGGGGCCGTCGTCGCAGGCATCGAGGAGGGCAACCGCTTACCGAGCGTCCCGCGAATCCAGGCGAGCGTCGGTGCGACCTATGGATGGACCGTAGCGGCGGGGTCGCGGTTCTTCGTTTCCGGCAGCTTCCAGCACGTCGGCTCGCGCTTGACGTTGATCGATGATCATGGCGTCGGCGTCTGTCCGCCCAGCCAACCGAACTGCCCCTTCGGCACCGTCTATCTGAATTCGTTTGGCGCGAACACGATCGGCGGGCCGTTGAATGGCCCCGCGCCCGACACGACGTTCCGCTTCGATCCGGAGCTGCCGGCGTACAATCTCATCAACATTCGCACCGGGTTGATCCGTGACACTTGGGAGTTGGCGGTGTTTCTCAACAATGTGACCGATGAGCGCGCACTGCTGTCGGTGGACCGCGAACGCGGGACGCGCGCCCGCGTCGGCTTTCTGACGAATCAGCCGAGGACGCTGGGGATGTCGCTACGCTTTAACTACTAATCGTTGATCAGTTGTGCCGAGCCCCGCGGTTCTTCTCGAGCCGCGGGGCTCCGTCGTTCCGGGACCGCTCAAAGTGACATAGCGGCATGGCGCACCGCGCTCCAGCTTCGTCCGCATTCCACCAGGAGGCGGAGCCATGAATCCCTCGCGCATCAGACTTGCCACGGCATCACTCGCGTTCCTGCTGCTGGCTGCCTGCCAATCCGACGACTCCATTGCTCCGCCCGCCGCCACTCCAGACCCGGATCCCTCCTCCCCCGGCGTGAGCCAGAGCGTCACCGCGGACCGAACCCCGCTGCAGCGCGCGCTCATGGCAACGATCGCCCGGCGGGCGGCCCAAGGCCTGCCGGTCCCGGCGGACGCCCGCTTCGAGTACGGCCCGCTGCAGGCGCCGGGTCCCATGATGGTGGGACCGACCCAGGCGCGCCAATCCACGATCGTGGCGACGACCGTGCTCCGGTTCGACGGTCCCGCCCAGGCGGGTCACGCGGAATGGCCCCCTCTCGTCGTCCGGGATAAGCGCACCACCACGGCAGCGGGATTCATCCGCGACGGCGACTACACCGCGCTCGCGCGGGGGAAGGCGGCGGCAGAGCTCCCCGGGGTATGGAGCCGGTACGAGTTTGGGCAGGAGCCCAGGGTCTACACGCTGACCGAGACGTTGACGCTGACCGCGCCCGACGTGGAGCTGCTGGCCTCGCCCGACATCTCGAGCGTGGCCACCAGTGCCGGAGCGTTCCTGTTTGGCTTTTCCGTGCCGGGCCCCAACCTCGACTATACCATCAACTTCGATCACCAGGTCTGCGTCGCCGACATCTGCGCGACGGTCGTCGATTTCACGGCGGGGTTCCGGCTGGACTGGGCCCTGGGGCTGCGGCTGCCCATGAATCTGAGCTTCAGCAGCACGGAGCCGTTGCTGGAAGGCTCGAGCTATTCCCCCACGTCGCAGGTCAGTGGGCTGAACTGGACCGCCGCCGACTACACCGCGGCCGGCGTCCCAGCCGAAAGCGGGAACGAGTACGTCACGCGCTTCGTGTTCCTGCTGGGAGTCTTTCTCGAGGTGGCCGGCGTGGACGTCATCGACCTGGGCCCGAATATCAATATCGACCGGACGAGGAACTTTACGACGCCGTTCGGCCCCGGCGCCACCTTTGCGCTCCCCGACATCGACCTCCCGATCTGGGAATTCGACGCCACAGTGGCGTCGGCCTCCATTGGATTCCGCGTGACGCCCCATGCGGGCTCGGATCGGTTTACCGCCGCCTGGGCCGCCACCGGCGAGGCCTCCGGAACCGGGAACCTCACGTACACGAGTCCCGCCATCGCCCAGGGGGTCGGGCCGCTGACCGCGATCGACGGCCCCGGCGTCGCGACCGTCGGCATCGACGGGATGCGGTACGTCTTCACGGAGTTCTTTCTCGATCTCGGGCTGTTTTTTCATCTCGACGTCTTCGGGGTCGTGGACGAGACCTTCACGGTCCCGATCACCGACTTCGACATCAGCGGGGTGACGGGCGGGCGCTTCGCGCGGATCCATGACGGGACCCCCGGTCTGTTCCAGGCGTCGATCGCCATCGAGAACGTGGCGCCCACCGCCGTGATCGATCGCACCGGGACCACCGTGATCAACGGCGTGCAGACGTTCCTGGGCCAGCCGGAGTCGTTCAGCGGAACGGCCACGGACCCCGGCCGCGACGACCTCCTGGTGAGCTGGGACTGGGGCGACGGGACGACGGTCGAGTCCACGACGTATCCGGTCCCGCACGAAGTGACGGAGACGCGGTCGCACACGTTCGGCGAGACCTGCTTGTACACCGTCGAGTTCAGCGCGGTCGACGACGATGCGGCCGTGGGCCAGGATCAGGTACCCGTCCTGTTCGTGGAGGGGGCCGGGGCCGGCACGGCGTCCCGGCTCTCGGGCTACTGGCAACATCAGTTCCGGGGCAACGGCCGGACCGATTTCGCTGCAGCGACGCTGGAGTGTTACCTCGAGATCGTCGCCTTTGCGAGCCTGGTGTTCGGCGAGGAACGCGGCGTCGCGACGACCGGCGAAGCCTTTGACGTCCTGTTCCTGGCGGAGAATGAGGGAAACGCGCGGACGCAGCTCGATCGCGAGCTGCTCGTGGCCTGGCTCAACTTCGCGAACGGGGCCTTCACGTATGACGGCCTGGTCGATGCAAACGGGGACGGCGTGGACGAGACGCCGTATGCGGAGGTGATGGCGCACTTCGAGGCGGTGCGCAGCGATGCCGCCGCCACCGCGGAGGCGCTGGAGGCCGCCACCGCGCTGCTGCACAGCATCAACGCGAGCCGGGTGGGAAACGCCGAGTGAGCCGTTTGCGCGTTCGGCGGGGGCGGGGCACCTTGGGGGGATGAGGAGCTCCGTCCTCGACCCCCGGATCATCCCAAAACGGCTGTCGCCCGCTTCCCGGACGCTGCTGCACCTCCTCGGATCCAGCACGCCGCAGGTCGGTCCCGCCGGGCACGCCGCGAAGCGGCTGGGTCTGTCCAGTCGTTTTGGGCTGGCGCGCCTGCTCAAGCGGGAGGGCATCCCGCCGCTGCATCGGCTGAGCGGCTGGTTTGACGTGCTGCGCTGGGTGCGCGCCGGCGAGCAGGACGCCGTCTCGTTGTGCCGTGTCGCCTTCGTCAGCCACCGGGATCCCGCCGCCTGCTATCGCCTGGTCAAGCGCGTCACCGGCCGCCCGTGGAGCGAAGTCCGGACGCTGGGATCGGATTGGGTGACGGCGCGGATCTCCGCGCTGCTCCACGGGGGGGACGTGCCCCGCGGCAATTAGCTTGCCGCGCGTTTGGAAGCCCCGAGGAAGCGCTGGTAGCGGGCGACGTCCTTCTGGAGGGCGCGCCGCTCGGGCGTCGTGAGTCGTCGCAGCGGAGTGACGTTGACCTGCACCCCGCCGGCGCTCTGCCTCGCCCGCCAGGTGCCCGCCACTTGTCCATCGCTCTCCCAGCGCTTCCTCGCGCGGCAGCCGGACGCTGCTCGACGCGCGCTCATCGAGCAACGCGTACGTCGCCTGGTTGCCGCTGCGCGGGCCGCTCGTATGGTCGTCTATGAAGCCGGGCGTGATGAACCGCCCTGCCGCGTCGATGACCCGCGTGCGTGCGGAGCGATGGGCGTCGATCTGGGCCTTGCTGCCGACCGCGATGAGCCGTTCGCCGCGCCCGGCATCTGAGCGAAGGCGGGGGATGCGGGACAGCCGAGGAGGAGGAGGGCGAGCGTGGGATGGATTCGGTTCACGAATGGAAGACTATCACGGAAACGGGACGGCGTCAGCTTTCAGCCGCATGTCAGGCGGTGGATGACATGGAGAATGAGCGAGGAACAAACCGGGCCCAGGTCATCCGATCTGGGCCCTGTCGTTGGTGGCAGAATCGCCACGGCAACCTGTCAAGTGTCGACAAGTCTAAAGAGGTAACGATTGGCCGTCAAGACTATGTCCCAGTCCGAGAAATCTCACGGTGCTGTAGAGCATCGAGAAAGCAACAGAGGGCGTGCCCAGGGCGGGATTCGAACCCGCACGGCCTTTCGGCCAGCAACTTGACAGGTTGCCGTGTCTGCCGATTCCACCACCCGGGCACTACTCCGCGCTAGACGGAATCAGGAATGCGGCACGGTACCGCACCAAGCGTGCGCGACCCTCGTTGCAGGAGCGAATCTAAACCGAGGGGGTGGTTGGAAACGTGCAGTTTTTCTACAACACGGCTCAGCAAAACGCGATCAGCGTCGTCATTGGCGTCGCCGATGTGTTAGCCGGCGGCCCAGGTGTTCGTCAGCCGCCGCGGTGCGCCGCCGCCGCCGACACCGGCAGGCGCAGATGGGCGACGGAGCCGGAGCCGCCGGGTCGGTTCTCCAGCAGCACGGTCCCGCCGTGCCCTTCGGCGATCTGCCGGCTCAGCACGAGCCCGATGCCCGTGCCCTTCGGTTTCGTCGTGAAGAAGGGGACGAACAGGTTGCCCGTGGCGGGCAGGCCCGGTCCATCGTCCTCGATCCACAGGTCCACATCGCCGTTGTGATGGGTCCACCCCACGCGGACGCCGCCGCCGGTTTCCATGGCCGCATCGACGGCGTTCCCCACGAGATTGATCAGCGCTTGATCGAGCTGGTCCCCGTCGGCGACGAGCGTGACCGCCGGGCCGCCGACGATCTGGACGGGGAGCCGGGTCTCGAGTTGCGCGACCCGCCGCACCCAGGGCTCGATCGGGAGCGGCCGGCGGCGCGGGGGCGGCAGGCGGGCCAGCCGCGCGTAGGACTGCATGAAGCGGATGAGCGCTTCGGCCCGGCCGCCGATCACGTCGAGCCCGCGCTCCAGGTCCGCTTCCCATTCGTCGGACCGCGTGTCGCGCGCGAGCGCATCGCGGAGACTCGCGCTCATCGACCGGATCGGCGCGAGCGAGTTGTTGATTTCGTGGGAGAGCACGCGCACCAGTCGCTTCCAGGCCTGTCGTTCTTCTTCGCGGAGCGTGCGACTCAGGTCGGACAGCACGACCAGCGTGTGCGGTTTGCCTTCCTGCCGGAACGAGCCGCGCCGCAGCTCCCAGCGCCCGCCGCCCCGGGTGGGTGGCATCTCGAGAATCCGTGGCGTCTCGCCTTCCAGCGTGTGGTCGAGCCCCAGGCTGACCGCTCCGCGGCCGATGAAGTCGCGCGCCGTGCCGCCCAGCAGGCGGGCCGCCGCCGGATTCGCGAGGCGCAGCCGCGTGTCGCCGTCGAAGGCCAGGACGGCGACGTCGATTTCCGCCATGACTTTGCCAAGCAATGCCGAGGCCTCGACCGCCCCCAGGCGCTGTTCCTGGAGCACGTTGGTGAGCTGGTTGACCTCCCAGTACGCCAGGCCCAGCGCCTCGTCGCTCTTCGCCCCGCGCGCCCGGATGGAGAAGTCCCCCTCGGCCAGCGCGGCGACCAGATTGGACAGCGTCTGGAGCGGCCGCACCACCCGCTCCCGCGCGGCGAACGCGAAGCCAAGCCACCACAGCACGATGAAAAGCGAGAGCGTCCACTGGAGTTTGGCGCTGAACTCACCGAGCCAGAGGAGCAGCAGCGCCACGGACAGGACGGGAATGCCCGCGACGGCGACGAGCAGGAGGACCTGGTTCTCGTGGCGCAGGCGGGGGCTCATAGCCCGTGGTGTCGGATCTTGCGGTAGAGCGCGCTCCGGCTCACGCCGAGGATGCGGGCGGCCTCGCTGACGTTGTTTGCGGCTCGGCGCAGGGCCTCGGCGATGAGATGCCGTTCGGCTTCGTCGAGCGTCATCTGGTCCAGCGGGCGGGCGCCGTTGGCCGCGGTGAGGCCGAGGTCGCCGGCCGTGATGTCGGCGCCCCCCCCTGGCGCCAGGAGCACCGCCCGCTCGACGGCGTGGTCCAGCTCGCGGACGTTGCCCGGCCACGGATGATCGAGCAGGACACGCAGGGCGTCGTCGGAAAAGGCCCGCACCGCCTTGCGGTAGCGACGGGCGTACATCTCGCGGAAATGCGCCGCGAGCGCCGGAATGTCCTCCCGCCGGTCGCGCAGGGGCGGCAGGCGGATCTCGACGGTATTGCGGCGAAACAGCAGATCTTCCCGGAACCGCCCGTCCTGGACCTCGCGGCCGAGATCGGCGATCGTGGCGCCGAGCAGGCGGACATCGGCGCGTTGGGTGCGGGAGGACCCGACCCGCTCGACCTCGCCGCTCTCGAGGCCGCGGAGCAGGCGCGCCGGGAGGGGAAGCGGAAAGTTGGCGATCTCGTCGAGG
>JAUYMC010000065.1 GCA_030699545.1 Gemmatimonadales bacterium
GCCCCCGCCCCCGCCCCCACCGTCTGTTCCCCGTCCGCCGTTCCCACCGTGCGCCGGGAGGTACGCGCCGGCCCCCACCGAGCCGAACGACTGCGCCGTGCCCGTCGCGTTCATGCCGTTGATTCCCGCGACTCCGTGGCCGCCGTTCCCGCCGTTCCCGTCACTGTCGTTCCCCGCTCCCCCAGCGCCGCCGGCGGGCCCCTGGAGCCCGCTCTGTCCGGTCGTGCCCCCGCTGGTGCAGATCCCCGCGAAGCTCCCTCCACCGTCCCCGCCATTGCCCCCCCAAAGGGCCCCACCGGTTCCGCGCGTACCTCCCGACGAGCCCGAGCCGAGACCGCCGTTCCCACCGTTCGCCGGGAAGGGTGGCAGGGTGCCCCGCGCCCCCGTGATGCCGTTTCCCGCGATGATCCGGTT
Organism: Gemmatimonadales bacterium; assembly: GCA_030699545.1. GTDB lineage: Bacteria > Gemmatimonadota > Gemmatimonadetes > Gemmatimonadales > GWC2-71-9 > 20CM-2-65-7. Next base: position 415 of record JAUYMC010000065.1, read on the forward strand.
GCGCGTGATGACCACGTCGTCGCTGTTCTGAAACGCGATGCCCACCGAGCTCCGGTTTGCGTCGGGGCCGGTCGCGATTCCGTTCACGCTCTGGATCGTGAGCCCGTCGATGCTCAGAGCGTTGGCCCCCGTCCCGCTGATCGCGGTCGGGGGCCCGGTGATCACCGTTTCGTTGGCCACGGGATCGCGCAGGAACGTCGTCGCGTGGAAGCCGCCATACAGGCTCACGCCGGCGCGCAGCGTGATCGTGGCGCTCACGTCCCAGGTGCCGGCGCTAAGGTACACGTCCGCCCCGTCGGCCGACGCGTCGATCGCGGCCTGGATCGTGAGCTTGGGCGACGCGCGCGTGCCCGGGTTCGCGTCGCTCCCCGCGGGCGCGACCCACAGCGCATGGGCTGCGTCCTCCAGCACCCATACGGCGACCCGGTCGGCGGCCGACGACTCGCGGCCGTCCGACGCCACCAGATCGAACTCGAGCGTCGTCACCTCGTTCGGGGCAGTGAACGTGGGCATCGGGCCGGTGAGCGGACCGACACTGGGACCTGAGACCTGCGACCATGTGAGCGTAGGCGACTGGCCGTCGGGGTCGGCGGCGCTGCCGACGAGCGTCACCATGCTGCCGCGGGTGACGTCCTGATCGGGGCCGGCAGACGCGGTCGGCGGCGTGTTCGGGCCCGCGACCTCGCCCGCGTCGCCGGCACAACCGACGGCAAGCGACGCCACGACCGCGACGATTCCGGCCCGGAGCCGGGGACAAACGAACTGGGGCATGGGTGCACCCTCCTCTTGCAGGGAAGGCGTCAGGGGATCGGGGTTTCCCTCACGGGACCGGCGGCCGGCGGGTATCTTTGGGGCCGACGGCCATGGCCCCAGAGCGCACGGAAGTCAGCCAGCTGCTCATCGCCTGGCGGGACGGTGACCAGACGGCCCTCGCCCGGCTCGCCCCCCTCGTCTATGACGAGCTTCACGCCATGGCGCGGCGGCACCTGCGGGACGAGCGGCCCGATCACACTCTCCAGACGACGGCGCTGATCCACGAGGCGTACTTGCGGCTGTGCGGCGCGGACGTCGCGTGGGAAGGGCGAGTGCACTTCCTGGCCGTGGCCGCGCAGATGATGCGCCGTATCCTCGTCGATCATGCCCGCGGGCGCGCCCGGGCCAAGCGCGGGGGCGGCGACGCGCCGATCACGCTCGACGACGCCGTCGTTGCCTCACCCGAGCGCCCCGACGATCTGCTCGCCCTCGATGAGGCGCTGGAGCGGCTATCGACGCTTGACCAGAGGAAGGGACGCGCCGTCGAGCTCCACTATTTCGGCGGCCTGACCTACGACGAGACCGCGGCCGCCCTGGGCATCTCCGCCGCCACGGTAGATCGCGAGCTGCGCATGGCAAAGGCCTGGCTGTATCGCGAGCTGCGTCCAGAGACGGGAGCCGAGCAGGGGTGAGCGTGGAACGCTGGGATGCCATCCAGTCGCTGTTCTTGGCGGCGGCGAAACTCGGGCCGTCCGAGCGCGCCGACTTTTTGACCGACGCCTGCCGCAGCGACCCGTCGTTGCGGCGGGACGTCGAGGGGTTACTCGCGGCCGACGCGCGGGCCGGAGGTGAGCAGGGCGACGCCATCGCGGACGTGATCGCCGCCGCGGCCCGTCGTCTGTCGGCTGAAAAAGAAACCGCGGAGCCCCGCAGCGGCGCGCAGATCGGCCCCTACCGGCTCGTGCGCGAGCTGGGCCGCGGCGGCATGGGCACGGTCTATCTCGCCCAGCGCGTAGACGAGCAATACCGGGCCACGGTCGCCGTCAAGTTCATGCGGGGCGCGCTGGCGGCCCCCGAATTCGCTCGGCGCTTCCGCGTCGAACGCCAGATCCTCGCCGACTTGACGCATCCTAACATCGCGTGGCTGCTCGACGGCGGCACAGCCGCTGACGGCACGCCGTACCTTGTCATGGAATACGTGAACGGGCGGCCGATCGACGAGTGGTGCGAGACCCGCCACATCGGCCTCTCGGGGCGCGTCGCCCTCTTCCTGCAAGTCTGCGCCGCCGCCCAGCACGCGCACCAGGCGCTCGTCGTGCATCGAGACTTGAAGCCGTCCAACATTCTCGTCACGGCCGACGGCACACCGAAGCTGGTGGATTTCGGGATCGCCAAACTGATGACCGATGACGTCGCCGCCGACGCGAGCGCCACTCTGCCTCTCCTGACCCCCGCGTACGCCGCCCCCGAACAGGCGCGCGGCGGTCGCATTACCGTCGCGACCGACGTCTATGCATTGGGAGGCGTGCTCTACCGGCTGCTCACGGGCCGGACCGCCCTCGATGTGAGCGGCGTGTCGCCGGCCGAGATCGAGCGCCGCATTGCGGAAGAAGCGCCGTCCCCGCCGTCGGCTGCGGCCGTGGGACCGTACGCGGCGTGGCGCCGCCGGTTGGCGGGCGACCTCGACACGATCGTGCTCAAGGCGCTGCGTAAGGAGCCGGAACGCCGCTATGCCTCGGTCGAGCAGCTCGCCGAGGACCTGCGGCGCCACGCCGGCGGCCTACCCGTCCGCGCGCGACGCGACACGCTGGGATACCGCGCCGGCAAGTTCCTGCGGCGCCAGCGTGCCGCGGTCGCCGTCGCCGTCGGCATTCTGCTGCTCACAGGGGTGTACGTGCTGCGGCTGGCCGCCGAGCGCGACCGCGCCCGGCTCGAGGCCAAGAAAGCGACCGAGATTGCGTCATTCCTCACCGGCATCTTCCAGCAGTCGGACCCGCTGCGAACGCGCGGGCGCGAGGTGACGGTCCGCGAGCTGCTCGACCGCGGCGCCCAGCGGATCGGCGCCGACCTCGCCGGCCAGCCGGCCGTTCAAGCCACGATGCTCGACGTGATGAGCCGCGTGTACGTCAGTCTCGGGTTTTACGACGAGGCCGAGCGGGTTGCGGCAGAGGGGTTACGCATCGCGCGCGCCACGTATGGCGACATTCACCCGGAGGTTGCTGCGATCGCCGAGCAACTGGCCACCGCGCGGATTCGGAAGGGGGACAGGACGGGAGCGGAAGCGATGGCGCGGGAAGTGCTGCGCATCCGCCGCGCGCTGCACGGCGGGGACCACAGCGATGTGGCGCGCGCGCTCGAGCAGATGGCCCGGGCACTGCGGGTCGCCGGAAAACCCCAGGAAGCCGAAACGCTGTACCGGGAGGCGCTGGCGATGGCCGGCCGGCTGGGGGGCGATTCTGGGCGGATGGCGAGTCTCACGGATGGCCTCGCCTCGACGCTGCAAGACCAGGGCGACTACGCGGGGGCGGTCCCGCTCTTGCGGGACGCCGTGGCACGGGTTCGCAGCCGGACGCCCGTGGACAGCAATGTCCTGGCAATCGCGGTCAACAACCTGGCCATTCCGCTCACCGAGCTGGGTGCGCTCGATGAGGCCGAGCCGATGTATCGCGAAGCACTCGCGATCTTCATCCGCGTCTATGGCGAAGAGCATCCCTTCGCTTCATCGGCGCGGATGGGCTTGAGCCGCGTGCTGCAGCAGAAGGGCGATCTGAACGGATCGAAGGCGCAGGTACTGACCGCCCTCCGGTTCGATACCGTGCGACTCGGCCGGGACCATCCCGACATCGCGATCCGGATGGGGGCGATGGGAGGACTCTTGATCGCGCAGGACAGCTTCGCGCAGGCCGAACGGTACCTGCGCCGGGCTCTGGCAATCCGCCGCGCGGCGTTGGGGCCCGAGCATCCCTATACGGCGATCAGTATCAACGAGCTCGCCCAGGTGCTCCGCTCGCGGGGATCCCTGGCGGCCGCCGAAGCGACGTATCGCAAGGCGCTGGCACTGCGGCGCCGCATCCACCCGCCGTCACACCCCTATCTCGCCTACTCCCTCACCGGCCTCGCCTCGGTGCTGCTCGACCGCGGACGGCCGCGCGAGGCGGAGCCGCTGCTGCGCGAGGCGCTCGCGATCCGGGAAGCGGCGTTGCCCCCTGCCCATCGCCTCCGCGTTTTCACCGACAGTCTCCTCGCGGTGGCCCGCGGTCGCCCGAGGTGAAGTGTCCCGGGACGGCGTGACGTCATGCCCGAGCTGCCCGACATCGTCGTCTACATCGAAGCGCTCACCCCACGGATCGTCGGGCAGCCGCTCCAGCACGCGCGCGTCACCAGTCCGTTGCTCCTCCGAACCGCCGTCCCACCCCTCGACGCCGCCGAAGGACGCCTCGTCACCGGGCTCAGGCGCATCGGGAAACGCATCGTCTGGGAGATGGCGGGAGAGTTGTTCCTCGTGTTCCATCTGATGATCGCGGGCCGGTTCAAATGGCGACCACGCGATGCCAAGCCGCCGGGCCGCATCGGCCTCGCCGCCTTCGACTTCCCCCAGGGCACGCTGTTGCTCACAGAAGCGAGCAAGAAACACCGGGCTTCGCTGCACGTCGTGGAAGGCGTGGCCCGCCTGCAGTCCGCATCGCATACGTTGAAGCGCGCCCTCACCCTTTCGCGACGGGATGGCGGTGCATGGACGCTACAAGCAAGCCTGCCCCGTCTGCGGCTCGCCGATCCAGCGCATTCGCTACGCCGCAAAGGGAGCCAACTACTGCGCCACCTGTCAGACCGGCGGGCGGGTACTGGCCGACCGGGCGCTGTCGCGCCTTCTTAAGGGGGATTGGCCTCGTTCCCTCGAAGATTGGGAGGCACGCCTCGGATGAGTCTTGGCCGCCGCTTGATTCCACTGCTGTTCGTCGGTTGGGTCCTGAGTGTCGCGCTGCTGATCGCGATCATCGCCAAGGGCTATATCGACATCGCGCCTCCCGCGATCGGCCTCGCCGCCCTGATGGCGGGACTGCTGGTCGTCACACCGGCGCTGCTGTTCCTCGCCTACGCGTGGCGGCATCCCGACGCCGTCTCCGCCGAGATGCGGCGGTCGGCGATGACCAGCGGCGCAGGCAACGTCGCGGTCGGCGTCCTCCTCGCCGCCACGGTCGGCTCGTTCGGACTGCATCAACTGCCGTTCGTCGGCAATCTCCCGATGATCGGCGCGATCGCGATGGCGCTCGTCGGCATCATCGTGCTGGCGCGGGTGTTCACGCTGCGGGCCGCGCCCGCCACGGTCGAGCCGTCGACCGAGCGCGCGCTGCGGCATCGCGGCGCGACCATCGCGGGCGCGGCGACGATCGTCGGGCTTGCCTTGCTGGCGCCGCGGGCGAGCGGCCAGCCGGAGTCCGGGCCCACCGAAGCGAACATGACGCGGGATCTGCGGACGCTCGTCGCGGCGCAGGATGAGTACTTCGCCACCCATCAGCGCTATGGATCGGTCGATGAGCTGACGGCGCGCGGACAGCCGTACAAACCCGATCTCTCCGGCGCGGAGATCACCCTGCGCGTCGACAGCACCCGTTTCATCGCTACCGCGACCAGCCCCAAGAGCAGCCTGACGTGCCTGGTGTGGAGCGGCACGCCCGAGCCGCCGGCCGACAGTGTGCGCGGAGCGATCGACGGGCTGCCCCTCTGCTGGAAACGGTGACCCCGGCGCCATGAAAAGCGCGCTGCGGACGGTCATGCTGCGCGAGCTGCGCGCGCTGCGCCGCGAGGTCGAAGCGTATCCGAGCGACGCCGACCTCTGGCGCGTGGCGCCCGGCATCGCGAATCCGAGCGGCAATCTCGTGCTGCATCTCGCGGGCAATCTTCAGTACTTCGTCGGCGCGGTGCTGGGCGGCACGGGATATGTGCGACACCGCGATGCCGAGTTCGGGGCGCGCGATGCGCCGCGGCGCGAGCTGCTCGAGCAGATCGACCGGGCGATGGCGGCCGTGGAGACGGGATTGGGAAAACTGCGCGACGGCGATCTCGACCGGCCCTACCCCGAACCTGTGGGGGGAGGCTCGTACACCACCGGCGCGTTCCTCACCCATCTCGCGGTGCATCTTGCGTATCATTTGGGGCAGGTGGACTATCATCGGCGGATCGTCAGCGGCGACGGCGCGACCGTGAAAGCCGTGGCGATCAGTGAGTTGGCATGAAAGGATGGTTCCGATGCGACCGCTAATGTTGGCCGGCGCGCTCTCCGCGGTGCTCGTCGGCGGAGCCGGCGCGCAGCAGCCGCCCGCCGCGCCCCCGCTCGAGATCGGCGCCGTCGCGCCCGATTTCGCGATGCGCGGCGCCACACGCTACGGCGTGCTGCGTGACCCCGTGCGGCTCAGCGATTACAAGGGAAAGGTGGTCGTGCTCGCGTTCTTCTTCCGAGCGCGAACGCGTGGCTGAACGGTCCAAATGAATGCGTACCGTGATCAGTACGCACAGCTCTTCAAGAAAAACGTCGTCCTGATGGCGATCAGCGCCGACCCCGACACCGCCCTCGCGTCGTGGGCGCGCGACTCGGAGTTCCCGTTCCTGTTTGCGAGCGATACGGGCGCCGTCGTCGGCAAGCGGTATGGCGCCCTGGCCAGCCGGCCGAACCTGACGAACCGCAATCTGTTTGTGGTGGGGCCCGACGGCCGAATCGCCTACCGCGCGACGCCGTTCCGGGAGATCGATCCGACCGCGTATACCGAGCTGGGGGCGGCGATCGCGAAGCTCGGACCGGCCGACTCTACCGGCGGGCCGTAGCCTTTTCGAGGGCCCGCTCGAGATCCTGGTCCGCGCCGATGCCGGTGTACACGACGTTGCCACCGGCGTCGAGCGCGACGATGTACGAGGTGGCCGGAGCCTGGAACGCGCGCGTCGCGTTGCCGTTCACATCCCACAGGAAGGTGAACGGCATCGGGTGTCTGGTCAGATGACGCCGGATGCCGTTCTTGTTCTGATTGACCGCGACGGCTACCACGAGGAACTCCACGCGGTCGCCGAATCGCCGCTGCGCGGCCTCCATGCGCGGCAGCAGCTCTTCACACACCGGACACCAGGTGGCCCAGAATTCGACCAGGACGGGCTTCCTGCCCACCCAGCGTCCCAGTTCGACCGGGTTGCCGTCCAGGTCTTCGATCGTGACGGCGGGGGGCGTCGCGCCGACGGAAATGCCGATGACGTCGTCTTGCGCGCTCAGGGCAGTCGGACCCGCGATGAGCAGTCCTGCGCACAGCGCACCGCGCACCGCGCACGCCTTTACCACACCTGCCCCGCTTTCACGAAGTAGTACTGAGCCATGAGCAGTAGAACCACGCCGGCCACCTTTTTGATCCACGCCATCCACGCGCCGGCCCGAGGCAGCGCCTTGAGCGACCCGGAAAAGAGCCCCACCACCACGAGCAACGCCGTCATCCCCAGCGAAAAGACGAAGAGATAGACGAAGCCGAGCACCGCGCTGCGCGTCGTCGCGACCCAGGTCAGCACCGCGGCGAACGCCGGCGCGCCGCACGGCGCGGCCACGAGGCCCGACGTCGCGCCCAGCAGGAAGACGGCCGGATACGACCCGCCACCCAGGCCGCCGGCCCAGGCGGCGAGCCGCGCCGGCAGCCGGACGGGGATCACGTCGAGCATCGCGAGCGCGAACACCAGCAGCAGATTGCCGATCACGAGCCGCGCCCAGGGGCTCGACCCGATCGTGCCGAACAGCGAGCCGCTGAGCCCCGCGATCAACCCCAGCAACGCGTAGAACAGCGCGAGGCCGCTCACGTAGGTGAGGGTGAGTCCCACGGTGCGGCGCCGAGACCGCGTTTCGCTGTCCACGCCAGCGAGGGCCCCGGCGGTGATCGGGATCATCGGATAGACGCACGGATTGAGGCTCGTCACGAGGCCGGCGCCGAACAGCAGCGGCACCGCCACGAGCGGGCGATGCTGCAACGCATCCGATAATCCCGAGACGATCGCGATCAGGGTGACCACGGGCGGGATAATAACTACTTTAACATTCGTGAGCCGCACCGCACTTCTCGCCGGCGCGTTCGATCGCGTCGTCAGCATCGGCCGCCGCACCGGTCCCACGACACATGCCAAGCTCGTGCAGCGCGTCGTGGACTTCGCCGCGCTCGGCGACCTGGGACCGGTCAACGACGTCTGCTGCTGTCTGGGAACCACGATCAAGCGCGCGGGCTCGCAGGACGCCTTTCGCCAGGTGGATCACGACTACGTGGTCGCCCTGGCGCAGGCGGCGCAGCGTTCCGGCGCGACGCAGTTACTCCTCGTCGCCATGGTGCGGATCGCCGAAGAGGCGCCGCGCGGCGCGAACGTCTTCGAGTACGACGGCATCATGGCCGCCGCGCGCTCGTGACCGCCGATCCCTTTCTCGCGGCCGCGATCGCGGAGGCCCAGGCGGGACGTGAGGAGGGCGGCCTTCCGATCGGCTCGGTGCTCGTGCACCGCGGCGCGATCATCGGCCGGGGACACAATCGCCGCGTGCAGCGCGGCAGCCCGATTCTCCATGGCGAGATGGACGCGCTCGAGAACGCCGGCCGCCGGCCGGCGGGCGTCTATCGCCAGGCCACGCTCTACACCACGTTGTCGCCCTGTGCGATGTGCAGCGGCGCGATTCTGCTCTACGGCATTCCGCGCGTCGTGATCGGCGAGAACCGGACGTTCCGCGGTGAAGAGGAGCTGCTGCGCGGGCGCGGCGTCCAGCTGGACATCGTGCAGGACGCGGCGTGCATCCGGTTGATGGAAGAATTCATCGAGCAATACCCCACGTTGTGGAATGAGGACATCGGCGAATGAGAGTCCTGCTGCTGTGCCTGATCGTCGGATGCGCGCGGGGGCGGGCCGACACCGCCGCCGACCTACGCCTCCCACCGGGCAACCATGACCTCGCGCTGCGCGTGGACGGCCGCACGCGGCGCTACATCGCGCACCTCCCGCCGCACGCCCGGGCCGGCGCCCCGCTGCCCGTCGTAATCGTGCTGCACGGCGGCGGCGGGTCGGGACGCGGCATGCAGCCGATGGTGCGCACCGACGGGCTGGCCGATCGGGAAGGGTTCATCGTCGTTTATCCCGACGGCACCGGGCGCTGGGGACGGCGCCTGCTGACGTGGAACGCCGGCAGCTGCTGCGGCTACGCCCGCGACCGTCAGGTGGACGATGTCGGCTTCATCCGCGCGCTCCTCGATGACCTGTCCCGGCGGACGCCGGTCGATACGCGCCGGGTCTACGCCACCGGCCTCTCGAACGGTGGGATGATGGCCTACCGTCTCGGCGCCGAGGCGGGCGATCGCATCGCCGCGATCGCACCCGTGTCGGGAGGCACGGTGGTGGATTCCCTCCGCTCGCCGCGCCCGATCCCCATCCTGCACATCCACAGCGTGGATGACCCGCGTGCCCTCTATGGCGGCGGCCTGGGGCCACCGTTCCCCTATACCAACGCCCGCGTCATGCATCCGCACATGGACAGCGTCATCGCCCGCTGGGTGGCGTTTGATCGCTGTCCGCGGGAACCCAACGTGGGTGAAACGGTCCGCGGCCGGCCGGGCACGCCGGCCGCCACCCACACGGCGACGCCGCACGTCTACGGCCCCTGCGCCGCCGGCAGTGAAGTCGTGCTGTTGAAGCTCACCGGCGCGGGACACGTGTGGCCCGGCGCGGCGGAGCAGTCGTGGCAGGAACACGTCGGCGCCGCGACCGACGTAATCGACGCCAACACGGTGATCTGGCGATTCTTTCAACGTTTTAGCCTGCCGGCACAACCATAGGAACGGGCGACATGCTGCAAACCGCAATGTTCTCCGTGCTGACGCTGACAGCGGCGACCGCGCTATCGGCCCAGGCGGATCAGCGCAGCGCGGACCTCGAGCGCCGGGCCGCGCAGGTCGACGCGAAGGTCATCGCCTGGCGGCGCGACATCCACGCCAATCCCGAGCTGTCGAACCGCGAAGTGCGGACGGCCGCGCTCGTCGCCCGGCACCTGCGGAGGCTGGGGCTCGAGGTGCGCACCGGCGTCGCCCATACCGGCGTCGTGGGCGTGCTGCGCGGCGGCCGCCCGGGCCCGGTGGTCGCCTTGCGCGCCGACATGGACGCGCTGCCCGTCACCGAAGCCGTCGATCTGCCCTTCGCCTCCAAGGTGCGGTCCACCTACAACGGCCAGGACGTCGGCGTGATGCACGCCTGCGGCCACGACGCGCACGTCGCCATGCTGATGGGCGCGGCCGAAGTGCTCGCGGGGATGCGCCGCGAGCTCCGGGGGACCGTCACCTTCATCTTCCAGCCCGCCGAGGAAGGCGCCCCCGCGGGCGAAGGCGGCGGCGCTCAGATGATGATCACCGAGGGCGTCCTCGACAATCCGAAACCGGCGGCGATCTTCGGGTTGCACGTCTTCCCCTACCCCACCGGCGAAATCCGCTACCGGGCGGGCGGCACGATGGCCAGCGCCGACGTACTGCGCATCGTCGTGCGGGGACGGCAGACGCATGGCGCGATGCCGTGGGGCGGCATCGATCCCATCGTCACGGCGGCGCAGATCATTCTCGGCCTGCAGACGATCACGAGCCGCCAGATCGATCTCACCGCGGCGCCCGCCGTCGTGACGATCGGCGCGATCAACGGCGGGATCCGCTTCAACATCATTCCCGACAGCGTCGTCCTCGTAGGCACGATCCGTACCCTCGACCCCGCGATGCAGCGCGACATTCACGCGCGCGTCAGGCGCACCGCCGAATCGATCGCCCAGGCCGCGGGCGCGACGGCGGAAGTCACGATCGAGCTGACCGCGCCGGTCACCTACAACGACCCCGCGTTGACCGCGCGGATGCTGCCCACGCTCGAGCGTGTGGCCGGCGCGGGCAACGTGCGCCTGGCCCCGCCGCTCACCACGGCCGAGGACTTCTCGCGCTATCAGGAGCGGATCCCCGGACTGTTCTTCTTTCTCGGGATCACCCCGCGCGATGCGGACCCGCGGACCGTCGCCGCCAACCACTCGCCGCGGTTCTTCGTGGACGAGGCGGCGCTGCCGCTCGGCACCAGGGCGTTGGTACGGCTCGCCATGGATTATCTGAGCGGCGGTCACTAGGTTAGAACCTCGTCACCACCCTGCGGACGGAGCTGCCATGCGTACCAGCAACCCGGCACTGAACGCGAAGACCTTCGAGCGGTTCGGGCCTCTCGCGGCCGGCGAAGGCATGACGATCGACGGGACCGTCCACCGGGCGGCGTTCCTGTTGCTGCTGCTCGTCGCGACGGCCACCTGGACCTGGGTTCAGACGTTCGCGGGCACGCCCACGACGGGCTACCTCTGGGGCGGGCTGCTGGGCGGGTTCGTCGTCGCGCTGATCACCATCTTCAAACCGACGCTGGCGCCCGTCACCGCCCCGATCTACGCACTCCTCGAAGGCCTCGCCCTGGGCGCGATCTCGGCGTTCTTCGAGGCCCGCTACCCCGGCATCGTCATCCAGGCGGTGGCGCTGACGTTCGGCGTCCTGGTCGCCCTGCTGATCGCCTACCGCTCGGGCGCGATTCCCGTCACCCAGAACTTCCGGATGGGCGTCGTCGCCGCGACGGGCGGCATTGCGGTGTTCTACCTCGTCGCCATCGGCATGAGCTTCTTCGGCGTCCGGATCGCCTTCCTGCACGAGGGCAGCCTGCTCGGCATCGGGTTCAGCGTGTTCGTCGTGGTGATCGCGTCGCTGAACCTCGTGCTCGATTTCGATTTCATCGAGAAGGGCGCCGAGCAGGGCGCGCCGAAGTTCATGGAGTGGTACGCGGCGTTCGGCTTGATGGTGACGCTGATCTGGCTGTATCTGGAGATCTTGCGGTTGCTGAGCAAGTTGCGGTCTCGGTAATCGGTCGTCGGTCCTCGGTCATGCGGTGATTTGAGACTGGACTGCGGGCCTTGGGTTATGGTCGCTGGTGACGGGTCACCGATTCTGGTGGCCCGTCCGGCTTTTGAGGCCCAGATGCAGCCCTTTCGAAAACTCATGGTCTGGCAAAAGTCTCATGCTCTCACACTCCGTTTGTAGATGACCGACAACCGATGACCGACTACTGCATGCCGGGGATGTAGCTGCAAAGCGGGTCTTCCGCGAGGGGATCGCCCGACGCCGCCAGCGCGCGGGAGCGCGAGCCCCCGCACTCCCACCGCAGGTCGCACCGGCCGCAGCGCCCGCCGAATCCGTCCGGGGCGCGCAGCGCCTGGAACAGCGGCGCCTCGCGATAGATACGGACCACGTCGTCGCGGCGGACGTTGCCCGCCACCGCCGGCATGAACCCCGCGGGCGTGATGTCGCCCGTGTGCGCGATGAAGAGGATGCCGTTGCCGTCCCGCACGCCGCTGGCGTGCCGGCGGATGCGGCGGAAATGCGGCGCTTCGGTGGTCGTCACGACCGGGCGGCCGGCTCGCGGAAACGCCGCGATCCAGCGCATCACGCCATCCGCCTCGGACGGCGTGACCGACTGCAGCGCCGTGCCCCGGCCGACCGTCACCAGAAAGAACAGACTCCAGCGGGCGGCCGCCATGTCGCGCACCAGCTCGTAGATCGCCGGCAGCGCGCCCAGCGTTTCGGCGGCGACGAGCGTGTTGACCTGCACCGGCAGCGCCACGAGCTCCGCCATACGCGCCGCCTCGAGCGTGCGCGCGAAAGTGCCCGCGAAGCCGCGAATCGCGTCGTGCGCCGGCGCGCTCGCTCCGTCGACCGACAGCGAAATCGCCTCCACGCCCCACGCCTTGAATCGGGCGATGGTGGCCGGCGTGAGCAGCGGCGTCGCGCTCGGCGACACGGAGACTTTGAGCCCGCGCGCCCGCGCCGCGGAGATGAGATCGAAAAGGTCGGCCCGCTTGAGCGGGTCACCCCCCGTCAACACCAGGTGCGGCGGCGCGGCATCGGCCGGTACAAACGCGCGGATCCGGTCGAGCAGCGCGTACGCCTCCGCCGTCGTGAGCTCGGCGGGATCGGCCACCGGCCGAGCCGCGGCACGGCAATGACGGCAGGCAAGATCACAGGCGCGGGTGATTTCCCAATAGACCCGCAGCGGCGCGCGGTCGAACACAAAACGGGGGGCGGAGAGTGCGGTCATCGAGCTATCTTCGTACCGGCTTCATGAAGATTCCCGAAAAACACCATGAACGAACCGAGGCCACCACGCGCCTCGACCGGTGGCTGTGGGCCGCTCGCTTCTTCAAGACGCGGGCGCTCGCCGCGGCGGCGATCGCCGGCGGCAAGGTCCAGGTGAACGGCACGCGCGCCAAACCGGCGAAGCAGGTGCGGGTGGGCGATGCGGTGCGCGTGCGCCTGGGCCCGTACGAATGGCTCGTCACGGTGCGCGCGCTGTCGGAGCGGCGCGGGCCGCCCAAAGTCGCGCAGACGCTGTTCGAAGAAAGCGCCGAGGGGCGTGTGGCGCGGGAGCGGCTGGCGCTGCTCCACAAAATGGCCCCGGCCCCCGCCTACGAAGGCAAGGGCCGGCCCACCAAGAAGCGGCGTCGGGAGATCGACCGCTTTGGATAGCGCAACGCGCGCGAGGGTTGCAGCTTTCGGACTATGGAAGACTGGCTGATCTGGTTCATCGCCGCAATTGCGCTGGTGGTGGCGGAGATGTTCACGGCCGGATTCTGGCTCGCCTGCCTGGCGGTCGGCGCCATCGCCGCGGGCCTCACGGCGCTGCTGCCGGGGCTGGGGCTGGCCGTGCAGGGCATCACGTTCGCCGTCGGAAGCCTGCTCAGCATGGTGGGCCTCCGGCCCCAGCTGCTGCGCTACTTCCAGCTGACGTCGGGGAGCGGCGTGCGGACGGGCGTCGACGCCCTGCTCGGCAAGACGGGCGTCGTGACGGAGCGCATCGAGCCACTGTCGGGCCTGGGGCGCGTAAAGGTGGATGGGGAAGATTGGCGCGGTGCCTCTTCCGACGCGACGGTGATCGAGCCCGGCACCCTCGTGACGGTCATCCAGGTGGACGGCACGACCCTCATGGTCGAGAAGGAGAGCTGAGCGATGGGTCCCGGAACGATTCTCGTCGGCGCAATCGGTCTCTTCGTGATCGTCCTGATCTCCAAGAGCATTCGCGTCGTCCAACAGGCCCAGACGATGATCGTCGAGCGGCTGGGCCGCTATCACAAGACGCTCAACTCGGGAATCAATTTCATCCTGCCCGTGATCGACCGGCCGCGCTCCGTCGACTGGCACCAGACGATCATCACGCCGGCGGGCGACGCCTATTCGAAGCGCTTCCGCACCGAGCGCATCGACCTGCGCGAGACCGTCTACGTCTTCCCGCGCCAGAACGTGATCACCAAGGACAACGTCGTCGTCGAAATCGACGCGCTGATCTATTCCCAGGTCACCGATCCCGTCCGCGCCACCTACGAGATCGCGAATCTGCCGGACGCGATCGAGAAGCTGACGCAGACGACGCTGCGCAACGTGATCGGCGAGATGGAGCTCGATACCGTTCTCTCGTCGCGCGACATGATCAATGCCAAGCTGCGCGCGATCCTCGACGAGGCGACGCACAAGTGGGGCGCCAAGGTGAGCCGCGTGGAGCTCAAGGACATCAACCCGCCGCGCGACATCCGCGATGCGATGGAAAAGCAGATGCGCGCCGAGCGGGAGCGGCGGGCGACGATCATCACGGCGGACGCCGACAAGCAGTCGCGCATCCTCGCGGCCGAGGGCATCCGCCAGTCGGAAATCAACACCGCCGAGGGCGACAAGCAGGCGCGGATCCTGCACGCCGAAGCGGAAGCCTCGGCGCGGCTCAAGGTGGCGGAGGCGGAAGCGCAGGCGATCGAGCGCATCACCGAGGCGATCAAGGGGACAGGCGGCGACCCCGCCCGCTATCTCATCGCGATCCGCTACATCGAGACGCTGAAGGAGATGGTCTCGGGACAAGGCAACAAGGTCGTGTACATGCCGTACGAGGCCACCGGCGTGCTCAGCTCGCTGGGCGGCATCCGGGAGATGCTCCTCGGCACGGGCGGGGGCGACAAGAAAGCCTGATGCCGGAGCCGCTGACCCGTCTCGCGGAAGAAGAACAGATGTTTCAGCGCGCGGTGCGGGACTTCGCCGATCAGGAAGTCCGGCCTCGCGTCGCCGCGATGGAGCGGGCGGCGCGGATCGACGCCGCCCTGATCCCCCAGTTCTTCGCGCTGGGCCTCATGGGGATCGAG
>JAUYMC010000067.1 GCA_030699545.1 Gemmatimonadales bacterium
GATGAGACGGGTCCACCCCACCAGTTCGTCGATCGGGCGCGACAGCTGGCGCGAGAGGTGGCCGGCGAGATTCACCGCGGCGTACAGAACGACGGCGCCGAGTAGCAGGATCACGACGGCAAACCCCGCCGTGTAATAGCGCAGGTACGTCTCGGCGCGGCGGGCGAGGCTGACGGATTGTGAGACTTCGTCAAAGTGGCGCCGCAGCAGCGCGCGCTCGCGCACGCTGAGACGCAGCGTGTCCACGCCCTCCAGGACGGTGCGCGCGGTCGTCGCCACGCGCTCCGACGCCGCCCGCACGCCGGCGGCCGGCAAGAGACGCCGGACCGACAGCACCCAGCCCGTGACGGCGAGGACCGTGGGGACGGCGGTCATCGCGACCAGAATGAGGAAGATCCGCCGCCTGAAGGGGAGCACCATATGCGCGCCAATCTACTCGTTGAGGCCCTTCTGTGACAATTCGACACAGGGCGCAAAATGCGAATGCGGAATTCGGAATGCCGAATGTCTGCGTGCCCCCGAGCTCGGTTGTCGAGCTTCGACCTGTCCCTGAGATTCCCCATTCCCCATTCCCCATTCCGCATTGGCACAGGAGCGTTCATGAAATCCCACACCCACTACCTCTGGTTTACCACCAAGCAGCGCCAGGAGATCATCGATATCACGGACGAGGTCGAGACGGAGGTCAAGACGAGCGCCGTGCAGGAAGGGTTCGTGCTCGTCTCCGCCATGCATATCTCGGCGTCGGTCTTCGTGAACGATCACGAGGCAGGCCTGTGGCACGACATCCTGAAGTGGCTCGAGGGCACGATCGCGCCGTGGGACCCCAAGCGGTATCGCCACAACGAGACGGGAGAGGACAACGCCGCCGCGCATCTGCGCAGCCTCACGGTGGGGCACGAGGTCATTGTGCCGATCACGAAAGGAAAGCTCGATTTCGGGCCGTGGCAGCGGGTGTTTTACGGCGAGTGGGATGGGCAGCGCAAAAAGCGGGTGGTCATCAAGGTGCTGGGAGAATGAAAACGAAGGCCGGGTGGCCTGATGGCCAGTTGGCCTGTTGGGATTCAGCCGGTTCGGGTCGCGAGGCGCCGGACCGCTGCATATAAACGCCATGTCAACCGGCTTGTGAGATCGCGTTGCTTCTCGAGTTCTACTTGCAGTGCTTCGGCGATTAGTTCGAGGTCTTGGGCGAGACGCAGTGTGTACGTGAGTTCGGCCATAGAAGCGACCGCAATATCGAGAAAGCGGCGAAACTCACGGGGGCCCTTTTTGGCTGATCCTTCGGCGATGTTCGCGGCGACGCCAAACGCCGCTCGACGGAGCTGTGATGTCAGGCCGTAACGCTCCTCGGTCGGGAAAGTGCGAGTGGCTCGATACACGAGAAGCACAAGGTCATGCGCGGCCTTCCATGCGTGCAGTTTCTCGTACGAGTTCATGTGTTGAGACTGCTCTGCAGGCGTCAATCACCCATCAATTGGCGCACCGGCCATCCGGCCCTCTGGCCATCGGGCCATCTATCTAATTGCCGCCAGCACGCGCTGAACCAGTCCTGCCCCCGCATTGGGGCGGATCCAGCGGGCCACGATCACGAGGTCATGGTCGGGGATGACGCAGACGATGTTCGCGCCCGCTCCTAGGTGGCAAAAGCTGTTCTCCGGCGCGCTCGGCAGCATGCGGCGATCGGTGTTCAAGAACCAATTCATGAAGCCATAGCTGCGCTGCACCGGCGTGGGCGTGAGCGCTAAGGTCACCCACGGGTCCGAGAGAATCTGCCGGTCTTTCCATTTGCCGCGCCGCAGTGTGAGCAGGCCAAAGCGCGCCTGATCGAGGGCGCTGATGAACATCCCGCCGCCCCAGTGACCGCCGCCGCTCACGGATTGGATCCGGAGTCCGTCCAGCGTCACCCAGGAACTCTCGTAGCCGTGCCAGCGCCACGTGGTGGACGCGCCGATCGGATCCATCACGTTCTCGCGGAGCACCTCCGGCAGCGGACGGCGCCAGACTTGGAGCGTCGCATACGCGAGCGCGTTCACGCGCACGTCGTTGTACTTGTAGACCGTGCCGGGCGGATTGCGTGTGCGTGCGCGATACTCCTCGAGTGGCTGAGCCGTAGGCGGGCGATCGGCCCAATCCGGCTTGCCCCACAGCGTTCCTTCCCAGTCGCTCGTCTGGCGCAGCAGGTGGTCCCACGTGATGGCGGCGTTGTGCGCCGAGTCGAACTCGCCGGTCGGAACGTAGCTCCGCACTGTCTCGTTGAGGTCGCGGATGAGTCCGCGATCGTAGGCGAGGCCCACGGTGGTCGAGAGGAAGCTCTTCGTAACGCTGAACGTCATGTCGATGCGGGCGGGATCGCCCCATTCGGCGACGATGTAGCCGTTGCGGACGACGATGCCCGTCGGGTCGCCGCGCGTCTTGAACGGGCCGACCGGCTCGTTGTGCGGCTCGCGGCTCCACATCCGCTGATGGTTTTGCGCGAGGTCGCGCGGCTCGGGCGATTCGTTCGCCTTCGCGAAGGCGATCGCGGAATCCACCAACCGAGGGTCCATGCCGGCGGCGGCGGGGGCGCGGCGTTCCCATTGGGGGTGGGGGCCCGGATAGTAGACGCTCGGGCGTTGGGCTGTCGCCTGCGTCGCGCCTGTCTCGCACAGGATGGCGAGGAGCAGGGTGGGGGCGTAGGTTCGGCGCAAGCAGAGTCGCATGAGCGCTCAAAGATAAGGCTGAACCGTGGCCGGCCGTTACCAACCCTCAGAAGTCAGGAAATGGTGAAGGTGGACGCCGTGCGCATCCGCAGGGCGTATGTTGGCACAACCTTCTATCGTGAACGACGTGGTCTCGATCCCAGCGGTGTGCCTCCTGCCACTCGTCATTGTCGCCTGCCGGTCGCCGGAGGCGCAGCGGGCGGATCGTCCGGGGGAGCTCGTCAATCGGGTGACCGACGCGTATCCCGCGTACGCTCCGGATGGCGTGTCGGTGGCCTATATGTCGAACGCGACCGGGGAGTTCGATATCTACGTGATCAATTCCGGGGCAGGGACACGGCGCCGGCTGACGGACGCGCCCGGCCAGGACGGAACGCCGGCCTGGTCGCCGGACGGCTCGCGCATCGCGTTCCGGTCGATGCGGGACGGTCACTCCCAGATCTACACGATGAATGCGGACGGGTCCGACCAGCGCAACCTGTCGCGGAACCGCTGGCACGATGAGCACCCCTTCTGGTCGCCGGACGGCGAACGGATTCTGTTCACGTCACGGGGGCGCGATCCCGCCGACTCGACGAACTTCGATCTGTACGACATGCGCGCCGATGGCGGCGACGTCCGGCGGATCACCGCGACGCCCGAGGTGGAGACGTATGCGTCATGGTCCCCGGACGGGACGCGCATCGTGTGTCGGAAGGTGCTGTCGGACGGCAACTGGGAGGTCGTGGTGATGGACGCCGACGGACCGAACCCGCATGCCGTGGCGCCCCACCCGGCGGTGGACGGCTGGCCGGCGTGGTCGCCGGACGGGCGGCGGATCGCGTTCACGTCGGAGCGAGCCGGCTCCGAGGATCTCTACGTCGTGGAGCTCGTGACGGGCGAGGTGACTCGGCTGACGTTCGACGAGGCTCGCGCCGAGCGGCAGGCATGGTGGTCGCCGGATGGCCGATCGCTCGTCTTTGCCCGCTACACCTGGTTCACCGGAGACCCGTTCTACGAAGCGGCGGACCTCTACACCATCGGCGTCAGCCTCGAGCAGAGCCGGTGACGCGCGGCATCGCGGCGGCTTTGTGTCTCATACCCGCCGCGCTCGCGGCGCAAGAACCTCAGGGCCTCGCGCGGGTCGCGCTCGATCACCCGGCATTCGCCTGGGTCCGACAGGGGGCGCCCTACCTCCGGACGTACTTCCTGGTTGACTCGTATCCCGCTGCGCACCGCGACAGCCTGGTGCGGCTCGCCGAGGCGGCGCGGCGCGACAACCTCGCGCTGCTAGGGGTCGAGGCGTTCGACGACACGATCGACGTGTTTTTCATCGAGCGCCGCGACCAGATGGATGCGCTGGTGGGTGCGCCCGTGACGGGATTCGCCCACCGCGCGGCGCGGGCCGCGTTCCTGGTGACGAATCCCGACTGGCGGGCTTTCGAGCGCCACGAGCTGATGCACGTCCTGGCGCATCATGTGTGGGGGCCCGCGGCCGAAGCCTGGATCGAGGAAGGTCTGGCGCAGTTCGCCGACGGCCGGTGCGGCGGATATTCCGTGGACGCGGTGGCCTATGCGTTGGCGCAGGGCGGCGGCTCCGTGCCGATGGATACGCTCGTCGAGCGGTTCCGCCGGCTGAACGATCTCACGGCCTACCTGCAGGCGGCGAGCATGGCGGGCTACGTCTATGAGCGCCATGGGCGCGACGCGCTGCGTGCGGTCTGGCAGCGCGGCGCCGGCGCGTTGACCGAGGAAGCGTTTGCCGAGTCGTGGTGGCGCTGGGTGCGTGACCGGGCGCAGCCCGTGCCCGCCGATGCGCTGACCACGATACGGCGGAAGGGATGTGGCTAAGCTGACGCTTGCCGGGCTGCTGATCGCACTCCCACCGCTGCTGACGCTGCCGCTTGCCGCGCAGCGGACCGCGCCGCCGCCCCGGCAGGTTGCGCTCACGTTCGACGATCTTCCCGTCACGAGCGGCCGCTGCGACGCCGCCCACGTCGAATACGTGACGGCACAACTCACCGGCATCCTGCGGCAGCGCGCGCTCCCCGCGGCGGGTCTCGTGACACCGGCCGGCGAGTGTACGACGCCGGCCATGCTTCAGGCCTCGCTCGAGCGCTGGCAGGCGGCCGGCGCCGTCCTCGGCAACCACTCGGCCACACACCCGGACTTCAACACGACCGCGGTCGACGCATACCTCGCGAACGTCGACCGGGCGCAGCGCCTGATCGACGCCGCGGTGCGGACGGAGAGCCGCTGGTTTCGGGCGCCGCTGCTGCACACGGGCAACGAGCCGGGCAAGAAGGCGGCGCTCCGCGCGCATCTGGCCGCCAACGGCTACCGCGTCGCTCCCGTCACCGTGGACAACCAGGAATGGGTGTACGCCGCCGTCTACGCCGACGCGCGCCGCCGGGGCGACGCCGCGCTCGCGCGCCGGGTCGCGGACGCGTACATCGAGCACCTCGCGGAGGCGATGGCGTTCTACGAGCGGCTCTCGATCGCCGTCTTCAGACGCGAAATCCCGCAGGTGCTGCTGCTGCACGCCAACCTCCTGAACGCAGAGCACCTGGACCGCGTGGTTGATATGCTGGACGCGCGGGGGTACGAATTCGTCGGCATGCCCGAGGCACTCAGCGATCCGGCCTTTGGACGGGAGGACAGCTACGTCGGACCGCGCGGCCTGTCGTGGCTGCAGCGCTGGGCGCTCGAGGATGGCGTGCCGGTCCCGCCGGAGCCGCGTGAGGCGGCGTGGGTCGCGGAAGCGTTCCGGGCGGTCCAACGGCGGGTGGGCCGATGAGGATGCCGGCCACGCTGCAGGCTATCGGTCTGGCCCTGATGCTGCTCGCCCGTCCGCTGGGCGGCCAACATCCGCCCGTCGTGCTGGCCGGCACCGAACAGCGGACGTTGTCATCCGACGTGAACAGTGTGTCCTACAAGTTGTATGTGGCCCTGCCGGCCGGTTACGATACGTCGGCCGTACGCTATCCCGTGGTGTACCTGCTCGATGCCGACTACTCGTTCGCCATCGCGCGCAATATCGTCCAGCACCTGAGCGAGCGCGGGCACCTCCCGCCTGCCATCATCGTCGGCATTGCCTACGACGGCCCGCCGCAGTACCGGCGCCATCGGACGCGGGACTATACGCCCACGCACGTGCCGAGCGGCGGCTATGGGGCGGAGGTGCAAGCCGTCTCCGGCGGCGGGCCGCGATTCCGGCGCTTCATCGCCGACGAGCTGATCCCCTTCATCGAGCGCGAGTACCGGTCCAGCGCCATGCGCGTGCTGGTCGGCCATTCCTATGGCGGGCTGTTCGCCGCGTGGGTTGCGCTGCACGACCCGCGGCTGTTCGGCGGCTACGTGATCGTCAGCCCGTCCCTCTGGTACGATGACCATCTGCTCTTCAGCGCAGAGCGCCGCCTGGCGGCGGCCTCCGGTGACCTGCCGGCCCGCCTGTACCTCGCTGTGGGCTCGCGGGAGATCAACGGGCAGCGGAACATGGTCGCCGACCTCAGACGCTTCGCGACTGTCCTGGAGCGGCGCAACCATCCCGGCCTGCGCCTGCGCTGGTCGGTGGAGGACGGCGAGACCCACAATTCGGTCTTTCCCGGCGCTTTGAGCGACGGGCTGCGCTTCGTGTTGGGAGGGCGCTAAGTGGTCTGTTCCGCGGCGCCACGCGCAGCTCGGCAGGGCACTCACGTCGGCCCCGACAGAGATCGGTCCATCCGCAACGGAATTTGGCGCCGCCGTGTCTAACGCTCGATCCCGGCGCCACCAGTCCATCGAGGCAACGATGTATCGAATCCGATTCCTTGTAGTTATCGCCGTAATGGCGGTCCCGCTGATGTCGAGCCGGGGCGGCACCGCACAGGAGCTTACGCTTCCAGAAATACTCGAGAGGAACGCGACGGCATTGGGGGGGCGGGCCCGCCTCGACAGCCTTCACTCTGTCGTAACGCTCCGAACGCCCACCTCGCTGACGTCGCTGAAGCTACCGCATTTCGTCCTGGTCGAGGGTTTCGATTCTGCCGGTTCGGTCGTGTATGCCGAAGGGTACAACGGCCGTCAGGCATGGGAACAGACTCGGCGTGACAGCGCGCGCCGGGTCGTTACTGGCCGTCCCGAGAGCGCGCTCCGACGCGTAGTGCAGTGGCCGGGCAATGTCGTGGCTCTGTATCGTCTGCCCGAGTTCGGCCATGCGCTGAAGCTGGAAGGCACTGAGAGAATCGCCTCCACTGTTTACTATCGCATCCGCCTCACACTCAGCGATGGCTTCGTCCGCTGGTATTTCGTCAACGCGAAGACGTTCTTGATCGAGCGGGCGCGGGACACGCGCGAGCTCCACGCCAACGATGGCAACACGCGCGAGATTGAGACGGTGTTCTCCGACTACCGCCCAGTGAACGGCTACCGGTTTCTCTTCACCGTGTTTGAGCGTGATGTCCACACCGGGCAACGCCTCTTTGGGCGGACCGTCGTCGCGATTTTTCCCAACGCTGAACTACCTGATAGCCTGTTCGATCCACGGAGCCGGTCGGACTTTGCACGGGTCCAAAGATTCCAGTCGATGGCGAGTCGCTCACACCGCCAGGCCGCGGCTCCCTCGCGCCGCCCCGGTTCGCGATCCGCGCCGAGCTGCCGCTCACGGACGACACGCTGCGCGTCGCGCAGTCCTGGCCGTGTGACCTCGACGTCCTGTGCCGGGGCGGATGGCCGGCGCTCATCGCGGACCTGCGCGTGACGGACGCAGAGGGGCGCGCACTGCGCACGGACTCCCTCGGCAGCGGTGGCTGGGTGGTGCGCGACCTCGCATCCGGGCGCGTCGCGCTCGAATACGCGGTGAGCTACCACCTGCTCGCGCAGCACGACTGGCCCGCACCGCGGGAGACGGCGTACGCCGACGGCGTGATGCTATTCACGCTCGGCCGGCCGCTGTTCGTCGGCGATTGACCCGGACTTCCCGCCGTCGCTGGCGTGGCTCCGGCGGCTTGGGGCGCAGCCCTGACGCCCGATGCTGCGAGCGAGAACCTGTGGAGGCAACCGCCATGAGCAACTGCCGCTTCGCCCGTCGTAGTTCGGTAGCGCACTGCGTGCTCCTTGCTCTTCTGGTCCTCCTGTCAACGGGCGTGGCCCAGGGCCAGACGGGCGAGGGCCGGAAGATCGCGGATGGAACGGAGCCGGCGTGGTCACCCGATGGCCGGTGGATCCTCATCAGCGTGCTGACGGGCGACCAGCGGGATCTTTTCGTCGTCCGGCCCGATGGCTCCGAGCGGCGTCAGATCACCGATACGCCTGACAGCGAGCTTCTTGCGACGTGGTCGGCGGACGGGCGCGTCTCCTATATCAGGCCGACGGCCGATGGCATTCGGCTGTTCGTTCTGGACGACCCGCTTTCGGGCGCCGGCCGGTTGCGTGAGTTGGATCCACACGGATACACGCCGGTGTTCACCAGCGCCCCCTGGACGCCCGACGGCGCTGCCCTGACGGTCGTCACTGGTAAGTCTCCGGAGCTGGACATCTATCGTATGCCGTTGGACGGCTCCACCGCGACGTCGCTCGTGACCGGCCGGGGCTATGACGGGTCGCCGGCCTGGTCCGGTGACGGGCGTTTGGCGTTCGTCTCGGACCGGGACGGGAGCCGGGACATCTGGGTGCGTCACCCCGACGGGGCTTTACAGCAACTGACGACGGGACTTTCCACGGACGACGGCCCCGCCTGGTCTCCGGACGGCCGCTGGATTGCGTTTGTGTCCGACCGGACGGGCCACCGGGAGATTCACGTGGTGCCGTCGGGGGGAGGCTCCGTAAAGCAAATCACCAGGAATGAGGCCTGGAGCAACCACCCAACGTGGTCACCAGACGGCGCGACGCTGGCGTATGCCGTCGTCACGCGCGGCCGAGGGAACGATCAGGTGATGATTGTTTCCGTGCCAGAGGGCTGAGATCTCGTCGGGCATTAACGCGGAACGCGCGGATACGCGTAATTCGCGTGCATGAGGTGACGGACGGAGTCTCGGTATGGTGGAGTGGCTGTTGATCGCTGGCGGTGCCGTGCTGGCCCTGACGCTGATCGTCGTGATCATCGGCTATCTCCTTCCGAGAGAGCATACGGCAACGAGCAGCGTGATCATTCCGCATCCGCCCGATTCCGTTTGGTGAGCCGTGCGGGATCTCGGCGGGACGGCCGAGTGTGGCCCGACGTCGAGCGCGTGGAACGCATGGAGCGACCGGATGGTCGAACATGCGCGGCGAGTGCGCCGGGAGAGATCACACCGTGAAATCGCAGCGCTTTCTATTCAGGCTTGTGCCAGCCCTGGTCGCGGGGGCGTGTAGCGGCACTTCCGCCGACCATGCCGCCCAGTTGCGGCAGGCCGATATGGACTTCGCCGCCGAGACCGCCGCCCGCGGCGTGGACGGCTGGACCGGGTATTTTATGCCGGACGGCGTCATGTTCCCGCCCAGTGGAACAGTGAAAGGTCCGGACGCGATCCGCGCCGCGATGGCCGACGCGTTCGGACCCGGCACACGACTGGACTGGGAGCCGGTGTCCGCCGTGGCCGCCGAGTCGGGGGACCTGGGCTACACGATCGGCCGGTGGGCGACGGTCGTAGTGAAGGCGGACGGCACCGACTCCGTCACGGCACGTGGCAACTACGTGACGATCTGGCGGCGGGATGCCCATGGCCGGTGGCGGGTGTCGGTGGATATCGGGAACACGGACGCCTCCTAGGACCTCACTAGCCGGATGGCATCGGTCGATTGGAAAGGCCGGTGCAACCATTCCGCTGCGCACGGTCACTCACGATAGACCCTCTTGCGGAGCCCTCATGCGTCTCGTGCTGCTGTCCATTGCCGGCGCGGTTGCCGCCGTAGTGCCGGCCCACGCCCAGAGCTACGGCGGTGGCCAGTCCGGCCCTCGCCCCCTGCTTCCCCGCAATGAAGAGATCGCCCTCGCGCGGAGTGCCGCGCCGGTCGCGCTATCCGACTCGGCGACCATCTTTGTGCTTACGGCCGGTGGCTACGAGGTGGCCGTCCAGGGCACGACCGGCGCTGCGTGCTATGTGTCGCGCGACTGGCTCGAATCGCTCGAGCCGCACTGCTTCGACGCGGAGGGCGCGGTCACCGTCCTGCCCATCCACATGCGCCGCGTGGAGCTGCTGCACCAGGGCAAGACGCGTGAGGACGCCGACCGCGCGATCGCCGACGGACTGCTCGCCGGCCGGTTCCGCCTGCCCACGCGGCCCGTGGTGTCGTACATGCTGTCCGCCGCGCAGCGACTGAAGAGCGCCGCGGGGCAGAGCGCCAGCCAGTGGAAGCCGCACGTCATGATCTACTATCCCTACTGGACGAGCGTGGGCGCCGCCGGGCCCGACGTGATCATGGTGGACGCGGGCAAGCCCATCGCGAGCCTCGTCGTCGTGGTGCCGGAGTTTGTGCAGCCCGGCGTGGTGCCGACGTCCGGGCGGTGACCGAGACCGACGACCGCGCGCTGGTGAACGCGGTGCTTGCACGGGGGGACGAGGGCGCGTTCTCGGCGCTGTACGCGCGCCACACCCCGGCACTCTACGGTCTCGCGCTCAGGCTGACGGGCGGCGATCACGCGGACGCGCAGGACGTGGTGCACGACGCGTGGGTACGCGCTGCGGAGCGCCTCGGGGAGTTCGAGTGGCGCTCTGCCCTCCGCACGTGGCTCTCGGGCTTCGTGGTGCGGCGCTGGCGCGAGCTGGCGCGGGCCCGGCGCCGCGCGGCGAGCGTGCCGCTGGCCGACGCGCCCGTCGGCGTGGAGGACCGCAAGCGCCAAGGCACGTTCGATCGGGTGCTGCTCGAGCAGGCGGTGGCCGGCCTCGCGCCCGGGTACCGCGAAGTGCTCGTGTTGCACGACGTGCACGGCTACACGCACGAGGAGATCGGCGCGCTGCTCGGCATCGAGGCCGGCACGTCCAAGAGCCAACTCGCACGCGCGCGCAGTGCCCTGCGCGCGGCGCTCGGTCCCCGCGAAGGAGGCTAGATGGTGGAGCATCCGGATACGAACGATCCGCTGCGTGCGCTCGAAGGTGAGGTCGAGCCGCCCGTGCTCCTGGAAGCGCGCGTACGCCGCACGCTCCGGGCCCGCCGCCTGCTGCGAGGGCGGCCGTGGGCGACCCGGCGGCGACTCGCTGCGATCGCGGCGGCGGCGGTGATCTTCGCCGTGGGTTACGCGGCGGGCCGCGCGCCATCCGACGCGGGGCCACGACCCGAGGGCGGCACGCGCTACGCGCTGTTCCTGTACGAGGACGCGACCTTCGACACGTCGGTACCCGAGGCCGAGCTCGTCGCCGAGTACTCGGCCTGGGCGGCTGAGCTGGACGAGCGCGGGCAGCTCGAGGTGGGCGAGAAGCTGGCGGTGGAGGGCGTGGTGCTCCAGCGACGCGCGGACTCGGTTGTCGCCGGGCAGGGCGCCGCCGCTTCGGAAATAGGCATGCTGTCGGGCCTGTTCGTGATCCGCGCCCTAAGCGAAGCCGAGGCCCTGAGGATCGCGCGGACGTGTCCTCACCTCAAGTACGGGGGCAGAGTGGCGGTGCGGGCGATCGTGGAGACCTGACCCCGGTGACCTCGCACGACTCTACTTCGGCCCATCGGGTAGGCGCCGCTTTGCTCCTGGCGGCCGTCGCGCCGGGCGGTTTGGTCGCGCAAGGCCGATACGAGTCGATCGCCTGGACGCCCGATGGCAACGCGCTCACGGTAGCGTGGCACGGCCATTCGGCCGCTGGCGATCTCTACGTGCTGCCCCCTGGCGACAGGGTGGTCCGTCGCCTCACCGCCGACCCGGCCCGGACGGATCGGCGGTCGCCTTCGCCTCGCCGGGCACGAGCTGGCGATCGAGGTACGACGAGCCACTCGGTAGGGGAACGACCGCGGTCGTGGTAACGGCCGGCACCGGCCACCTCGCGCCGACCGTCGCCGATCGCTCGACGATCTGATGCGGCAGATGTGGAACAGGTTTGGTCGTCCCGGTCGGCCGTACACCCAGGCCGAGGTCTTCGCGCTGGCCGGCGCGATGGCGGGCCGGGGCCCTGTGAGAACGTCATCACAGCAATCACGAATGGCCGCTGCAACGCCGCCCACGTCGAGTACGCGACCGCGAAGCTCACCGGCATGCAACCTTTGCCTGCCCCATCCGATCCAAGAAAAGACCGTGCTATCAGAAAGGCTGTTCAACCGACAGGAGCGGCGATGCGACGGACAACCCTCTATGGAATCGTAATCGCAAGTCTGCTGTCAGGCGGGACGTCGCGCGCTGTCGGGGCACAGGACCACGAAGCCCCAGTCTCGCCGGTCCTTCGCGCCCTGGCAAGAGCGATGGACGCCGGCGGAGCGAAAGCCCTGGAGGACTTCTGGCGGGACGTCGAGCGGATCGGTGTCCCGCTCGTTGAGGCGCACGCGCGCCAGGACTCGAGTCTCGTCACGTTCTTGTACCGTGGCGGACCCGCGGTACGATCGGTCCGACTGTCGTCAGGCCTGAGCGCTCTGCTCATTGAGGGGATCGCGCCCGACCTCCACGCCGTGGGCCGGATGCAACGCCTGACTGGCACGGATGTCTGGTACCTCTCGTTCGTGGTGGGACGGGATCTGCGCGTCTCGTACCGTTTCGAGGTCGTGGCAACGCCATCAGAGAGCACGGCCACGGACGTCCTGGATCCGCTCAACCCCCGCGTCTACCGGCCCGACCGGGAGGCGTTGCGTGCGTCACTCTTGGAACTGCCGGGCGCCCCATCGCAACCCTGGCACGAGCGCGACGAGGAATTGGGGGCATGGCGGCAACGCAAGATCGTGGATATGCGGGGCCAGGAGAACGATGTATTCGTGTACCTCCCCGCCGGCTTCGACCCTCAGCGTGCCGAGCCGTATCCCGTACTGGTCGGACTGGATTCCTACAGCTTCGGTATCGGCATGCCCGGCGCCTTACTCATGGACCACCTGATCGCGACCAAGGCGATCCCGCCAACCGTGCTGCTGGCGGCGAATCTGCCCGGCGGTGACGGCCTCGATCAGATGAAAGTGACGGCTGAATACCTCGCCGATCGTCTGCTACCGGAGCTGCGCGCCGAGCTGAACCTCACCGCGGATCGGAGACGCGTGGTCATCTCCGGCACCAGCCGGCGCGGGCTCATCGCCATGTATACGGCGTTCGAGAAGCCTGGGGCCGTCGGTAACGTCTTGTCCCTCTCCGGCTCCTTTTACTGGAAGCCGGACGGCGAGTCGGAGTACGAGTGGCTGACGCACCGGTTCGCGACCGAGGAGACGAGGCCGCTGCGCTTGTTCGTTGCCGCCGGAAACCTGGAAACCGTGGTGACGTCCGCCAACCGTGGTCACTACATGGTCGCCACGAATCGCCACCTGCGGGATGTGCTGCTGGCGCGCGGCTACGACGTCGAGTACTGGGAATTCGCCGGCGCCCACAGCGCCCTCAGCTGGCAGGACGCTCTTGCGCGTGGCATGGCGACCCTTCTGGGCGAGGATGCGCCTGGGCGGTGACCGTGGGCCCTCCGGGTGTCCGGATCCGGGCACTCCAATCCCGAAACCGCACGCGTAGGCCCTCCGTCGTCCTGAACAAACGGCTTCCACGCAACGACTTACGAGCGCGGGGCGGCGGCACGAAGCTTTCCTCTATATGACGACCAGTGGATATCCCACGCGAACCGCGCACCAAGCGTAAGCCCCTCATCTACGGCGGCATCGCCGCCGCCGCCGTGCTGGTGCTCACGATCGCCGTTGCGGGGCTCGATCCCGCCGCGCCCGCCGTGGAGCGCTCGCTCGTCGTGCTCGACAGCGTCGTCCGCGGAACGATGGTTCGGCAGGTGCGCGCGCCGGGCAACCTGGTGCCCGAGCGCATCCGGTTCGTTCCCGCCGTCACGGCCGGCCGCGTCGAGCGGAAACTGGTGGCGCCGGGAGCGATAGTGGACGCCCGGACGGTGCTCCTCGAATTGTCAAACCCCGAGGTGCAGCTGGAGCTGCTCGAGGCGCAGCGCGAGCTCTCGGCGGCGGAGCAGCAGCTGGTGAGCCTGCGGACGTCGCTCGAGAACCAGCGGCTCAATCAGGCGAGCGCGCTCGCCACGGTTCGCGCGCAGTACCTGGAGGCGAAGCGGAACGCCGACGCGGCCCGGGAGCTGATCAAGATCGAGGCGATGTCGCGGGCTGAAGCGGCAACGGCGATCGAGCGGGCGGAGGAGTTGGAGACCCGGCTCCAGATCGAGCGCGATCGGCTGACGCTCATGACCGAATCCGTCGGCCCGCAGCTCGAAGTGCAGGAAGGACAGGTCGCCCGGCTGCGGAACATCGTGGCCTTTCAGCGGAACCGGCTCGCGTCCATGAGAGTCACGGCCGGCATGGCCGGCGTCCTTCAGGACATGGCGCTCGAGGAAGGTCAGTGGGTCCTGCCCGGGCAGACGCTCGCCCGCGTCGTGAATCCCGAGCGGCTCAAGGCGGTCCTGCGCGTGCCCCAGGTCCAGGCCCGCGACGTCGCGCTCGGGCAGCGGGTCCTGGTGGACACCCGGACCGACACGATTCCCGGCCACGTGCTGCGGATCGATCCGGCGGTGGAGGCGGGCGCGGTCGCCGTGGACGTGGCGCTCGATGCCGAGTTGCCGCAGGGAGCGCGCCCCGATCTCGCCGTGGACGGCACGATCGAAATCGAGCGGCTGCCGGACGTGCTGCATGTGGGCCGGCCCGCCTACGGCCAGGCCGAGAGCACTGTCGGGCTGTTCAAGCTGGTGGACGGCGGCGGGTACGCCGAGCGCGTGCAGGTGAAGCTCGGCCGCGGGTCGGTCAACACGATTCAAGTCGTCGACGGTCTGAACCAGGGCGACGTGGTGATTCTCTCCGACATGTCCCGCTGGGACCAGTACGATCGCGTGCGGATTCGATAGGGGGAACGAGGCGATGACAACGAACGGCCACGGTCTGATCACCCTCGAGGGCGTGAAGAAGGTGTTTTACACCGATGAGGTCGAGACGCATGCCCTCTCGGACGTGCACCTCGAGATCAAGGAGGGTGATTACGTCGCCATCGCGGGTCCGTCGGGCTGCGGCAAGACGACGCTGCTCTCGATCATCGGCCTGCTCGACACCCCGACGGACGGGAAGTACACCCTCGCCGGCCAGCCGGTGCAGCATCTGACGTCGGGCCAGCGGGCGTACGTTCGGAACCGGCAGATCGGCTTCATCTTTCAAGCCTTCAACCTGATCGGCGATCTCACGGTCTACGAGAACGTCGAGCTGCCGTTGACGTACCGCAAAATGCCGGCCGCCGAGCGCAAGCAGCGGGTGCACGAGGCCCTGGAGCGCGTGGGCATGGCGCACCGCACGCGGCACTATCCCTCCCAGCTGTCCGGCGGGCAGCAACAGCGGGTCGCGGTCGCGCGCGCCATCGCCGGGAAGCCCGCCATCCTCCTGGCCGACGAGCCCACCGGCAACCTCGACTCGAAGAACGGCGAAGCCGTCATGCGGCTGCTGGATGAGCTGCACGGCGAGGGGGCCACGATCTGCATGGTGACCCACGACCCGCGCTACGCCGAGCACGCGGACCGCGCGATTCATTTGTTCGACGGACAGGTCGTGCGCGACGAGACGGGCCGGCGCGCGCAGGAGCTGGAAGAGGGCGGGGCCGCATGATCCGGCTCCGCGGCGTCGAGAAGACCGTCCGGGTCGGCACGGGACGCGTCTGGTTGCTGCGGCAGATCGATCTGGACGTCGCGCCCGGCGAGTTCCTCACCATCATGGGCCCGTCGGGCGCCGGCAAGTCCACGCTTCTCGCCATCCTCGGCGTGCTCGATCACGACTGGGCCGGCGCCTACGAGTTCCTCCACGAAGACGTCCACGCCATGAAGCCGAAGCACCGCGCCGAGCTGAACAAGCGCTATATCGGCTTCGTGTTTCAGCAGTATCACCTGCTCGACGACCTCACCGTCGCGGAGAACCTCGATCTGCCGCTCTCCTACCGCGACGTGAAGAAGAAGGAGCGCGAGTCCCTGGTCGCCGACATCCTCGACCGGTTCAACATCGTGGGGAAGAAGGACCTCTATCCGGCGCAGCTCTCCGGCGGGCAGCAGCAACTGGTGGCCGTCGCGCGCGCGGTGGTGGGCAACCCGAAGCTGATCCTGGCGGACGAGCCGACCGGCGCCCTCCACTCCTCGCAGGGCCGGATGATCATGGACACCCTGCGGCGGCTCAACCGGGACGGCACGACGATCGTGCAGGTCACGCACAACGCGGAGTGGGCCGCGTACGGGCAGCGGGTGGTGGAGCTGTTCGACGGTTGGATCGCGAAGCCGGAGGCGGCGCGCCATGAATGATCTGCGGTACGCCATCCGCCAGCTCGCCACGCGCCCCGGCTTCACCGCCGCCGCCGTTCTGACACTCGCGCTGGGCATCGGCGCCACGACCGCGATGTACAGCGTCGTGCGTGGCGTGCTGCTCGAGCCGCTGCCGTACGAGCGACCGGAGCAGCTCGTCGCACTCTGGACGCGATACCTGCCGCAGTCCGGGCAGGACATCCCCCAGTTCCCACTCTCGCCCCCCGAGATGATCGACTACCGGGAGCAATCGCGGCTCATGCAGGACGTCGTGCCCTACGGCATGCTCCAGCGGACGCTCAGCGGCGCCGACCAGGCTCCCGAGCGCGTGCGCGTGGGCTTTCTCGGCGCCGGCATGTTCGAGCTGTTGGGCGTGCGCGCGGCGGTGGGGCGGACGTTCGCTCCGGAGGAAGAGGCGCCCGGTGTCGCCCCGGTGGCCGTGTTGAGTCACCGGCTGTGGCAGGGGCGATTCGGGGGCGACACGGCGATCGTGGGTCGCACGCTGCTGCTCAACGGTGAAGCGACCACGGTCATTGGTGTAATGCCCTCCGATTTCGTGTTCCCCGACGCGTCGGTGGCGCTGTGGGCGCCCTTCGGGCTCAATGAGGCGACGGCCACCAATCGGTTCGCCCACTATCTCTCCTGGCGCTGGGCCGACTCCGGCCCGGCGTGACGCTCGAGCAGGCGCAGCGGGAGATGGAGACGATCACCGCCCGGTGGAATGCCGAGCACGAGCACCACGCGATGGGGCACTTCATTCTGCTGCGCGGCTTCCACCACGACCTGGTCGGCGACCGCGGCCCGGCGCTCTGGTTGTTGATGGCCGCCGTGGCGCTCCTGCTCGTGATCTCAGCGGTCAACGTGGCCAACCTGCTGCTCGCGCGGGCCGAAAGCCGGCAGCCGGAGATCGCCGTCCGCTCGGCCCTCGGGGCAACGCGGCGCCGGCTGCTGAGGCAGTTCGCCACCGAAAGTCTCGTCCTGGCGGCGGCGGGCTCGGTGATCGGCGTGCTGCTGGCCGCGTGGGCAACGCCGGCGCTGCTCGCGGTCCATCCGCAAGCGATCCCGCGGACCGAAGCCGTCCGCCTGGACTGGGTGGTGCTGGGATTCGCGCTGGCCACAGGGTTCGTGACGGCGGTCCTCTTCGGACTTGCGCCCGCACTCCGCGCGCACACTCCCGCGGCGACGCTCGTCCAGTCGCGCGCGACCGGTGGGCGGGAGCGGGTCCGGCTCCGCAACGCTCTCGTGGGAGCCGAGGCGGCACTCGGCGTGCTGGTGATTCTCGCCGCCGGGTTGGTCACCAGAAGCTTCGTGCAGCTCGCGAAGGTCGACGCGGGCATCCACCGCGACGGCGTCCTCCTGTTCGATCTCCAACTGCCGCCGGCCGATTACGCGAATGACGTCGTGCCCGCGGCCTATGCCGAGCTGCTCGAGCGTCTGGGCGGCTTGCCGGGTGTGCGGCACGTCGGCGCGACCTCGAGCGTACCGGTCGTCGACGCGCCGACGCGGCAGGACATCCGGATCGACGGCCTGCCCGACCCGCCAGCCGGCGTGGCGCAGCACAGCGCGGATATCGTCGCCGTGCACCCGGGATACTTCGAGGCGTTGGGCATTCCGCTCATCGCCGGCCGGTTGCCGGACGCGACCGATCGGGAGGGCCGCGATCACGTCGCGGTGGTCAACGAGGCGGCGGCGCGCCGCTATTGGGAGGGCGACGCCGTCGGCGGCCGATTCCGCTATGGCACGCAGCAGCCGTGGATCACCATCGTCGGCGTCGTCGGCAATACGAAAGTCGAGAGCCTGCGCGAGCCGCATCGGCCACAAGTCTTTCTCCCGCACCATCAGCTTGCATCGGCCCAGGGGTCGACCGGGCGCAGCCTCACGATCGTCGTCCGGACCGCGCAGGACCCGATCCGGTTGGCCGCGCCGGCGCGCGCCGTCGTGCGGGAGATCGACTCCCGACTCCCGGTGGCCAATCTCCGAACCATCGACGTGGTGCTCGCGACCGCCGTAGCGCCACAGCGGTTCACCGCGAGCTTGCTCGCCGGGTTCGCCGTGATGGCGCTGGTGTTGGCCGCCGTGGGCGTGTACGGCGTGACGTCGTACGCGGTCACCAGGCGCACCCGCGAGATCGGCATCCGCATGGCCGTGGGCGCCAGGCCGGAGCACGTGCTGGCACGGGTCATGGGCGAATCGGTCCGGCCCGTGCTCGTCGGAGTCGTGCTGGGCCTCACCGTCGGTCTGGTCGGAGCCGGCGCCGTCTCGCGGTTCGTGTTCGACGTCGGCGCGCGGGATCCCCTGACGTTCGTCGCCGCCCCGCTCGTGCTCCTGTGCGTGGCGGTCGTTGCGACCTACCTACCCGCCCGCCGGGCTTCGCGCATCGATCCCATGGAGGCGCTGCGCCATGAGTGACATCCGAGCCGCCCTCCGCTCCCTGCTCCGCCGGCCCGGCTTCACACTGCTCGCCGTGGGCGCCCTCGCGCTCGGCGTCGGCGCCACGACCGCCGTGTACGCGCTCGTCCACCACGTGCTCATCACCGGCCTGCCGTACGAGGAGCCCAACCGGCTGGTGACTCCGGACGTGCGCTCGCCGCAGGGATACCAGATCTCTCTGTCCATTCCCTACTACCAGGCCTGGAGCGAACGCAGCCGGTCGTTCTCCCATTGGGGCGGCTGGGCCGGCTGGTCGTTCGTGCGCCCCGGGCCCGAGGGCTCCGAATTCCAGCAGGTTGGGCTGGTGCTTGGCGATTTCTTCGAAGCGCTCGGGCTCCGGCCCGCGCTCGGTCGGCTGCCCACGGGCGTCGAAACCTGGCGCGGCGCGGAACCGCAGGTCGTGCTGGGAAACGCGTACTGGCGCCGCGCGTTCGACAGCGACCCCGGTGTCATCGGACAGTCATTCCCGACCGACCGCTTCGTCGGCACGATCGTGGGTGTGCTGCCTCCGGGAGCCGGCTACCCGTCCGCGGAGGTCGAGGCATACGTGCCGATGGGCGTGCTGGACGACCTGTCCTGGGACGAACGGTGGAACTCCTTCGGGATGCGAGCCGTGGCGCGGCTCGCACCGGGTGTGACATTGCCTGCCGCGCAGGTCGATCTCGACCGGGTGGCCGCGGAGCTCGCGGCGGAGTACGGCGAGCCGGTGGCGACGCCTCAACTGCGCCCCCTGGACGACCTCTTTCTGGGAAACGTGCGCGAAGGACTGTGGACGCTGATGGCCGCGGTGGGGCTGCTGCTGCTCATCGCCTGCGCCAACGTCGCCAATCTGGCGCTGGCCCGGGGCGAGGGCCGCGCACGTGAGCTAGCCTTACGCGCCGCCCTTGGCGCCGGACGGCGGCGCCTGGCAGGTTTACTGCTGGCCGAAAGCTTCCTGCTGGCGGGCGTGGGCGGCGCCGCGGGGGTACTGGCGGCGGCGCTCGTGGTCGGCCCCCTCCCCTCGCTGCTGCCGCTCGATCTGCCGGCCTTGCTGGCCGCGAGGGTATCGCTGAACGCGCCCGTACTCGCCTTCGCGCTGGGCGTGACAGTGTTGAGCGCCGCACTGTTCGGACTGCTGCCGGCGCTGCGGCTCGGCGTTCGCGGAGAACCCGCGCGCCTGCATCAGGGCAGCCGAACCGCGGGAGGGGTGGGCGGCCGCGACGTTCGCCGGCTGCGCGACGGGCTGGTCGTAACACAGGTCGCCCTTTCGCTCGTGTTGCTGGTCGGCGCCGGACTCCTGGGTCGCAGCCTCCAGCGGCTGGCAGGCGTCGAAAAGGGTTTCGCGTCACAGGATGTCGTCACCGCCCGGCTCCAGGCGCAGCGCGGGACATTCGAGACCCCAGAAAGCCGGCACGCCTTCTACGAGGCGCTGCTGAGCGAGCTCGAGTCGTCACCCGACGTCGTGTCAGCAGCCGCCACCCTGCTGATCCCACTCGTGCCGAGAAACTGGGAACGACTCATCGCGCCCGAAGGCGCCTCGCTTGACTTGAACGACATGGCCTCCGTGCTCTACAATGTCGTCTCACCGGGCTACTTCGAGACGTTCGGGATCTCCATTCGTCAGGGCCGCGCGATCGAGCCATACGACCGCGGTGACGGTGAGCGCATAGTGGTAATCGATGAGACCATGGCCGCGCGGTTCTGGCCCGGAGAGAATGCGATCGGCAAGCGTGTGACATTCAACGACGGCGATGAAGGCGAACCGATCGAGTGGTTGACGGTCGCCGGTGTGGTGCCCAACACCCGCCACTACGAGTTGGAGAATCCTTCCCGGATCCAAGTGTATGTCCCGATGCGTCAGGCACCGCCGATGGGACTGAGCGTAGCGGTGCGACACCGACCGGGCCGCGAAGCGGCCGCGGCGCAGTTGCTGCGCCGCTCGGTGACGGCCCTGGAGCCCGGCATTGCGGTAACCGATCTGCGCCCGCTCGACGCGCGGGTCGCCGACGCCCTCGAGGCACGCCGCTCCCTGGGCATGCTCGTCGTGCTGTTCGGCGCTTCCGCCGTCCTGCTCGCGGCGCTCGGCATCTTCGGCGTGCTGTCGCTCGCCGTCGCCCGCCGCCGCCAGGAACTCGGCGTGCGCATGGCGGTGGGGGCGACCCCCGGGAACGTGCTGCGGCTCGTGGCTCGCTACGGCGTGGGACTCGCGGCGATCGGCAGCGGGATCGGGTTAGTGGGCGCGCTGGTGGCGAATCGTTTCATCGGATCGCTGCTCTTCGAGGTAGGCTCGTTTGATCCGCTCGTGTATACGGCTGTCACGGTGGCCATGCTCGTAGTGGCCGGCGCGGCCGCCATGGCTCCCGCCGTCCGCGCCGCGCGCACCGACCCCGCCCGCGTGCTGCGGGAGGAGTAACGCGCCTCCGCATGGAGAGCCGCCGCCATGAATGACCTGCGCTACGCGCTGCGGCAAATCGCCCGGCGTCCGGCGATCGCGGCCGTCGTCATCGCCACCCTCGCGATCGGCATCGGGGCCAATACCGCGATCTTCAGCGCGATCGACGCCGCCGTGCTGCGGCCGCCCCCGTTCCCCGAGCCCGATGGCCTGAGACTCATCCGGCCCACCCTCGCCGCGCGGGACGGACGCGCCGATACGCTGCGCTTCTGGTCCTACCCGATGTTCGAGGCGTTCCGCGACGCGGAGCCGGCGCTCCACGGCTCGATCGCCGCGTACACGCCGAACGCCGCGGCGTACAACCTGGAGACCGCGGGCGAACCGCAGCGGGCGCGCGCGGAGTTCGTTTCGGCGACGTACTTCCCCCTGCTCGGCATCCGCGCCGCGGCCGGCCGCACGTTCACCCCCGACGAAGACCGCGTGCCCGGCGAGGCGCCGGTTGCCGTGCTCAGTCACCACGCCTGGACTACTCTGTTTGGCGCCGACACGACCATTGTCGGGCGGACGATTCGGCTCAACACGGTGCCCTTCACGGTGGTCGGTATCGCCGAAGCGGGGTTCCGCGGTCTGTCCGAGCGCGCGGACGTGTTCGTGCCGATGATGATGGCTCCGAGCCTGACCTTCCGGAACCGGCTGCGCGGCTCGCTGTCGTTCTGGCATGCCGTGATCGCGCGCACGCCGGGCGCGAGCGACGACATGCTGGCGCCGCGCCTCGCGGCGAAGGCCCGGGTCGTGGAGCCGGCGCTCCCGCTGGCGGACGCGTTCGGGCCGGTCGAGCTGGGGTTCACCTCCCTGCCGCTCGCCACCGCGCGGGTGCATCCGGCGGTGCGCGCGATGCTGACCGTGCTGATGGGCGCGGTCGCGTTCGTCTTGCTGATCGTGTGCGTGAACGTGGCGAACGTGCTGCTCACGCAGGCGGCCCGCCGCCGTCGCGAGCTGAGCGTGCGCGTCGCGCTCGGCGCCGGGCCCGCGGCCATCGCGCGCGTCATGCTGACGGAGTCGGTCGTGCTCGGACTGCTCGGCGGCGCGGCGGGGCTGCTCGTGGCCACGTGGGTGCTGGACCTCATCCGCGCCATCGCGCCGCAGCTCCCGGCCGGCGTCGCGGATCCGGCGTCCGCCTCCCTCGGCGCCCGCGTCCTGCTGTTCAACTTCGCGGTCGCCGCGGTCGCCGGGTTGCTCGTCGGTGTGCTCCCCACGCTCAAGGTCGCGCGCACCGGACCGCTCGCGGCCATCAAGGAGGACGACGCACGCGGCAGCGGGCGCGGCCGGGCCCGCGGCGTACTGATCGCGGGCGAGGTCGCCCTCGCACTCGTGCTGCTCACGGGCGCCGGGCTCATGCTCCGCAGCCTCGGCCACCTGCGCGACATCGATCCGGGCTTCCGGCCGGCGGGTCTCCTGACGGCCAACGTGACGCTCCCGCGGCAGGCCTACGGCAGCGCCGAAAGCGTGGCGTTTCTCGAAGCGGCCCAGCAGCGCCTGGCCGCGCTCCCGGGGGTGGACGCGAGCGCGGCGGCCTATTGCCTCCCGGTGTCCGGTGGGTGTGACAACGTCGGCATGACGATCCGGGAGCAGGTCACCGACGCCGACGCTCCACCGCCCCCAGTGGCGATGAACATGATCGACGGTGGCTATTTCCGGACGATGGGGATTCCGCTGCTGCGCGGCCGCACGTTCGCGCCGAGCGACCGGGCGGACGCACCGCGGGTCGCGATCCTGAGTCGCGCCGCCGCCGCGCGCTACTGGCCCGACGGCGACCCGCTCGGCGCCCGTATCCGCCTGACGGTGGGCTGGGACGACGACGCGGAAGTCGTCGGCATCGTGGGCGACGTGCGCATGGACGCGCTCGACGCGGCGCCGCCGCCGCTCGTGTATCTCCCGTACGCGCAGCAGATCTACAACGCCAACTACCTCATCGTCCGCACGGACGGCAATCCGCTCCAGCTCACCGAGGGGGTGCGCCGCGTCGTGCACGACCTCGATGCCGGGCTCCCGCTGTGGGACGTGCAGACGATGCCGGAGCGGATTGGTACCAGCGTCGCCGACACCCGCTTCACGACGATCCTGCTGACGCTCGCGGCCGCGATCGCCACGTTCCTCGCGGCGCTCGGCGTCTTCGGCGTGATGGCGTTCACCGTCGCGGGGCGCACGCGGGAGCTGGGCGTGCGCATGGCCCTCGGCGCCCGGCGGGTCGACGTGATGCGCCTCGTGCTCCGTCAGGGCATGCGCGCGACGGTCGCCGGTCTCGCCGTGGGACTCGTTGGTGCTTTCCTCCTGACGCGCGTGCTGGCGAGCCAGCTCCGCGGCGTGAGCGCCACCGATCCCGTGACCTTCGCCGCCGGGGCAGTGGTGATGGTGCTCGCCGCGCTGGGCGCCGCCTGGCTCCCCGCCCGCCGCGCGACCCGCATCGCGCCGATGGAGGCGCTGCGGTATGAGTAACCTGCTCGCCGATCTTCGCTTCGCCCTCCGCGGGCTGCGCAAGAGCCCGGGCTTCACGGCCGTCGCGGTCATCACCCTCGCGCTCGGGCTCGGCGCCACCACCGCCATCTTCAGCGTGGTGGACGGCGTGCTGCTCCGCCCCCTGCCGTACCCGGACGCCGAGCGGCTCATCCGGGTGTGGAACTACAACACGCGAAACGACGCACCCCGCGAGCAGGTCTCGTATGAGACGTACACGGAGCTCGTCAGCGCCGTCGCCGGCATCGACGCCGCCCTCGGCGTCTCACCGCACTGGGACTTCACCATTCGCGCCCCCGGCGAGCCCGAGCACGTGGAGGGATACTGGGTCTCGGCGTCGTTCTTCGAGCTGCTCGGGGTGCGCCCGGTCGTCGGCCGGGGCTTCACGCCCGACGAGGACCGACAGGGCGGCGAGCCCGTCGTGCTCATCAGTCACGCCCTCTGGCAGCGGACGTTCGGCGGCGGGCGCGACGTGGTCGGGAGCAGCATCCAAATCGGCACCGCCGCGGCGACGATCATCGGCGTCATGCCGCCGGACTTCCGGTTCGGCGAGCCGGCGGACCTGTGGGCCCCGCTCGCCCAGAATCCGATCGTGCCCCGCGGGCGGCAGGTGCGATGGGTCGACGTGGTCGCACGTGCCGCGCCCGGCGTCACGCTCGCGCGCGCGGCGCCCGAGGTGCAGGCCTTCATGGCGCGGCTCGGCGAGGCATATCCCGAACAGAACGCGGGACTGGGCGCGACGGTCGAAAGCCTCTACACGGCCACCGTCGGAGAGGTGCGGACCGCGCTCTGGGCCCTGCTCGGAGCGGTCGCCTTCGTGCTCCTGATCGCGTGCGCGAACATCGGGAGCCTCCTGCTGACCCGCGCATCAGGGCGTCGCGCCGAGCTGGCGGTCCGCCGCGCGCTCGGCGCCAACCGGGTGCGGCTGGTGCGCCAGCTCCTCACCGAGAGCTTCGTGCTCAGCCTCATCGGGGCGACCGCCGGTGTCGTCCTCGCGTTCTGGCTGCTCGAGCTGCTGCGGGTCGCGGGTCCGGCGGATCTCCCGCGACTCCAGGACATCGGCATCGACCTGCGTGTCCTCGGCGCCGCGTTGCTCGCCGCGCTGCTCGCCGGAGCGGCGTGTGGATCGGCACCGGCGTTCACGCTGGCGCGCGACGATCTCCACACGTCACTCAAGGAAGGCGGGCGCGTCGGCGGGGGCGGGGGCG
>JAUYMC010000070.1 GCA_030699545.1 Gemmatimonadales bacterium
GAACGTGCTGAGCGCCGAGCAGGAGGCGCTGGCCCGCCGCTTTGCCGCCACCGAGCCGGACCGCTTCCGCGGCGTCAGTTACCACGAGAATGCCCGCGGCATCGCGGTGCTCGATGGAGCGGTCGCACACATCGAATGCGAGAAGCAGTCGGCGGTGCCGGGGGGGGACCACACCGTCTTCTTCGGCCTGGTCGTCGGGGGCGACGCCACCGACCGCCGTCCTCTCCTCTATTATCGCGGCGGCTACGCGGGCCTGAGCCGCTGATGGAAACCGTAGACCGCATGCGGATGGACGCGCCCCTGGCGCGCGTCTACGCGGCGGCGAGCGCCGTGGAGCGCTGGCCCACCATCCTGCCGCATTACCGCTGGGTCCGCCGGCTCGACGACGGGCTCGTCGAGATGGCCGCGTGGCGGCCGTTTGGTGTACTGAAATATCCGACCTGGTGGGTTTCGGAGATGACGACCAATCCGGCCGCGGGAGAAATCCGCTATCGCCACGTCCGCGGTATCACGCGCGGGATGGACGTGGTGTGGCGTCTGGTGGAACGCGCCGGCGGCGGGGCAGGAGGGGGCGTGGACGTCGAGATCGTGCATACGTGGGACGGGCCGCGCTGGCCCCTCATCGGAAGACTGGCCGCCGACCTCGTGATCGGACCGGTGTTCATTCACGGCATCGCGTCGCGCACGCTCGCCGGGATCAAGCGCGCCGTGGAAGCGCAGCCGGCATGATCGCCCATCGCCGCGTGGTCATCACCGGCATCGGCGCGGTGACGCCCATCGGGACTGCCGCGGACGGGCTGTGGCGCGGACTCGAAGCCCGGACATCCGCGGTCCGCACGATCAGCCGGTTCGATCCCACGCCGTTCCGCAGCCGCATCGCCGCCGAAATCCCCGATTTTCGGCCGCACGACTTTCTCGACGCGAAGCGGGCCAAGCGCCTGGATCGTTTTTCCCAGCTGGCGGTCGCCAGCGCCGGACAGGCGCTGGCCGATGCCGGCGTCGTGCCCGCGCGCGAAGACCGCGACCGGATGGGCGCCATGATGGGATCGGCGCTGGGCGGCGTGGCGGTGGCGGAGGCCCAGATCCCCAAGTTCCTCGCCGACGGGCCGCGCGGGCTCGACGCGTCGCTCGCGCTGGCCGTCTTTGCGGGAGCGGCGAGCTGCAACATCGCGATCGAGTTCGGCTGCTGCGGTCCCAACGCCACGAACGCCATGAGCTGCGCCTCGGGGACGATCGCGGTCGGTGAAGCCTTTCACGTCGTGCGTGACGGGCGCGCGGACGTCATGCTCGCGGGGGGCGCCGAAGCGCCGCTCGCGCCGCTCACGTTCGCCGCGTTCAGCAACATCCGCGCGATGAGCACGCGCAACGACGAGCCGGCGCGCGCCTCGCGGCCGTTCGACGAACAGCGCGACGGCTTCGTGATGGGCGAAGGCGCGGCGGTGCTGGTCCTGGAGGAGCGGAGCCGGGCCGTCGCCCGCGGCGCGCGCATCTACGCGGAAGTCGTGGGCCACGCCTACACGAACGACGCCTACCACATGACGGCGCCGCGCCCCGACGGCCGCCAGGCCGCACGCGCGATGCGGCTGGCCCTCGCGGACGGCGACGTCACGCCGGGCGAAGTCGGCTACATCAACGCCCACGGCTCCTCGACCCCGCTCAACGACACGACCGAGACCGCCGCCATCAAGCAGGTCTTCGGCGCGCACGCCTACCGCCTCACGGTGAGCGGCACCAAGGGCTATTACGGCCACGCGCTCGGAGCGAGCGGCGCCATCGAAGCGGCGATCTGCGCGCTGGCGCTGTCGCGCGGCTGGCTGCCGCCCACGATCAACCTCGAGCGGCCGGACCCCGGCTGCGATCTCGACTGCCTCCCCGGCAGCGGGGGCGAGGGGGGCCGGGCCGCCCGCCCCGCGGCCGTACTGTCCAATTCCTTCGGATTCGGCGGGATCAACGCGGCATTGGTGTTGCGACCGGACGCCGGCGACCCGTAGATTGCCCCCGCCTGCAAACCTCGGGAGGAAACACGTGAATCACAGATTGGTGCGGCCACTGGTCGCCGAGTTCATCGGGACGATGCTGTTCGTCTTCGTCGGCGCCGGCAGCGTCGTCGCCAACGCCGCGTCCGGCAACGGACTTGGCATCACGGGCATCGCGCTCGCGCATGGCGTCGGGATCGGAGTCCTCATCACCATGATGATGCGGATCTCGGGCGGCCACCTGAACCCCGCCGTGAGCCTGGGGGTATGGCTGGCGCGCAAGATCGACGGCAAGACGCTCGGCAGCTACATCGCCGTGCAGCTCGTGGGCGCCGTGGTGGGCGCCCTGCTGATCAAGGCGTGTTTCCCGGCCAACGTCGCCCGCGCGACGTCCCTCGGCACGCCGCAGATGGCCGCCGCCATGGGGTTGTTCACCGGCATCGCCATCGAGGCGCTGCTCACGTTTTTCCTGGTGAGCGCCGTGCTCGGCACCGTGGTCTCCGTGGACGCGCCGAGCGTGGGCGGCTTCGGCGTCGGCCTGGCGATCTTCACGTGCATTCTGGTGGGCGGCGGGCTCACCGGCGCCGCGATGAACCCGGCGCGCGCGTTCGGGCCGGCACTCGTCGCGGGAGACTGGTACGCGCAGGTGGTGTACTGGATCGGCCCATTACTCGGAGCGGCGGCGGCCGGGGCGGTGTGGAAGCTGCTGCTCCTGCCGAAAGACCAGACCGAGCTGGGGTGAGCTAGAGGGCGGCGGCGGCCGCCGGCGCGAAATAGGTGAGGATGATGTCCGCGCCGGCCCGCCGGATGGCGGTGAGCGACTCCCACATCGCCCGCGTCTCATCCAGCATCCCGCGCTCGGCCGCCGCCTTGATCATCGCATACTCGCCGCTCACCTGATACGCGGCGATCGGTGCGCCGAATTCCTCGCGCGCGCGCCGGATGAGATCGAGACAGGGCCCCGCCGGCTTCACCATCACCAGATCGGCGCCTTCCGCGAGGTCGAGACGGATCTCGCGCATCGCCTCGTCGCCATTGGCCACGGCCATCTGATAGGACTGACGGTCGCCGAACTGCGGCGTCGACCCCGCCGCTTCGCGGAACGGGCCGTAAAACGCCGACGCGAACTTCGCCGCATACGAGAGGATCGGCAGGTGCGGATACCCCGCGGCATCGAGCGCGCGGCGGATCGCCGCCACCCGGCCGTCCATCATGTCGCTCGGCGCGACGAGGTCCACGCCGGCGCGCGCCTGCGTCACCGCGACCTTGGCCAGCAGCTCGAGCGATGCGTCGTTGTCCACGTCGCCGTCATGGATCACGCCGCAGTGGCCGTGATCGGTATACTCGCAGAGGCAGACGTCGCCCATGACGAGGAGATCGGGCACCGCGCGTTTCACCGCGCGAATCGCCTGCTGCACGATGCCCTGCTCGTCGTACGCCTCGGAGCCGGTGGCGTCCTTCGATTCGGGGAGGCCGAAGAGGATGATGCCGCCCAGTCCCAGCGACCGAGCCCGCTCGGCGTCTTTCACCAGCTCGTCGACCGAGAGCTGGCTCACGCCCGGCATGGCCCCCACCGGCCGCCGCACGCCCTTTCCGTGCGCGACGAACAGCGGCCAGACGAGCTGCGACGGCACGAGGTGCGTTTCCTGCACCAGCCGTCGCAAGGCGGGCGTGCGGCGCAGGCGCCGCATCCGGCGGATCGGAAACTGAGCGTCGCTCATC
>JAUYMC010000077.1 GCA_030699545.1 Gemmatimonadales bacterium
GGAGATCTTCGTCCATCCGGTCGTGGAATGTCCCCATGACGTCCTCCTCTGCAGGATGTGAAGTGGCACAACCCGACGTCCTGCCGTGGAGGAGGAGAACGACAGGAGAAGCGGACGCGACGATACGCGGAGGCGGGTCGGCTACAGGGACGGCAGGCTGGCTGAGACGGGGTCCTTCACCTCCACCCGGCTTGGTTCACCGCCCTTCACCGCGAAGAGGAGACACCTGTCATGGCACAGAAATCCGTCGTCCGCACCGACCGCGCGCCGAGCCCGTTCCGCGGCGCGCCCTACTCGCAGGCCATCCGCATCGGCGAGCTCGTCTTCGTCTCGGGCCAGCTCGCGGTCAAGCCGGGCACCTCGGAGATCGCCGGCAGTACCATCCAGGAGCAGACCGAGCAGATCTTCAGCAACCTCGGGGCCATCCTCGAAGCCGCCGGCAGCGGACTCGCCCGGCTCAAGGATGTCCCGGGGATGAACGAGGTGTACCGCCGCCACGCCGGGGAGATGCCGCCGGCACGATCCACAGTCGGGGGGTGCGCGCTCCCGCAGGGCGCACTGGTGGAGATCGAGGCGATCGGCCACGTGTAGCGCGGCGCGCGGGAGCGAGCTCGAAGCGGCGGCGACGGCGATGACCCCCTGCTGTGCCCCAGTCAGTGGCGGCTATAGACTGCCACGCCGCCGTCACGGCGCGGGTCCGAGGCGCCGGTGAAGCTGCCGTCGGGGGCGATCGCGATGAGCTGATTGCGCCCGGTGCTGCTCACGTAATTCCCGGGGAAGGGGCGCACGTCAAGGCCGCGGGCGCGCAGCGCGGCCTGGGCGGCCTGGCTGATCCGCCCCTCGACGAAGACGGGTCCGCCCTCGCAGTGCACCCGCGGCGCCGCCACCGCCTCGGCCGGGCTCATCCCTAAATCGAGAACGCCGGCGAGGACCTGGAACACCGAGGTCACGATGGCATTGGTGCCCGGCGAGCCGTTGACGAGCCGCGGGCGATCCCCGTCGAAGACGATGGTCGGCGCCATCGCCGACAGCCGTGCCTTCCCGG
Source organism: Gemmatimonadales bacterium (assembly GCA_030699545.1). Classification (GTDB taxonomy): domain Bacteria; phylum Gemmatimonadota; class Gemmatimonadetes; order Gemmatimonadales; family GWC2-71-9; genus 20CM-2-65-7. Next base: position 1,046 of record JAUYMC010000077.1, read on the forward strand.
GGGCGATGGAGTTGGACCGCCCCGGCACCGGGTCCACATTGTCCATGGCGCTGTTGAGCGGGATGCCCGTGCCGGGCACGATCACGCCGGAGTAGAGACCGAGCGTGTGGGTGAGGGCAACGGCGTGGCCCTGGGCATCGCAAGCCGACAGATGCGTCGTCCCGTCGCCGGCCGGGACATGTGCCTCACGGAGCGGCGTGCCCCGGCGAATGCGCTCGGCGGCGGCATCGGCCCAGACGGAGCCGAGCAGGTCGTCGAGCGGGACGGGGGCGAAGTCGGGATCGGCCACCGATCGCATCCGCTCGGCGAAGGCCTCCTGCATGGCCGCGGCGAGGAGCACGTAGGTCTCGGGCGCGCCGGGGACGGCCGGCGGGAAGCGATCGAGAATGTGGAGCATCTGGAGCAGGGTGACGCCACCGCCGGGCGGTGTGCTGCTGCACACGCGGAGGCCACGGAACCGCCCCTCGGTGGGCGGGCCGAGCCGGACGCGATAGCTCTTCAGATCGTCGAGCGTGACATAGCCTCCGCCGCGCGCGATCTCGGCGGCGATCTGCTCGGCGAGATCGCCCCGGTAGAAGTCCTCGAGGCCGGCCGCGGCCAGCCGCTCCAACGTCTTGGCCATGTCGGGGTTGGCCCAGTGATCGCCGGGCTGCTTGAGGGCGCCGCGACCCGGCTGGCACCAGAGCGCGGCGGAATCAGGGGTATGGGCCATGCGCTCGATCGGCGAGGGCAGGCCGGGCGCGGAGGCGCGGCCCAGCATCTCGAAGATGTAGCTCGGCGCCGGGAACCCCGTGCGGGCGAGCGCGGCGGCGGGAGCGAGGAGATCCGCCCAGGGCAGGCGGGCGTGGCGGTGAAGCGCGGCGAGCCCGGCCACGGTGCCCGGTGTCCCCACCGAGCGATGGCCCAGGCTCGATCGGTGGTCGTCGAACAGCGTGTAGCCGCCGAGCTCGAGCCGCCCGAGGCAGTCGGCGGCCCACATGTCGGCGGTGGCGCGCGACCCGATGCGGGCGTGGAACGCCAGGTGACGGCAGCCGTCGGGCCCCGCGTACGTGGCGGCCCCGAACCCTCCGAGTCCGCACATGTGAGGATCGGTGACCATCTGCGTGAAGGCGGCCGCGATGGCCGCGTCGAAGGCGTTGCCGCCCTCGGCCAGGATCGTGGCGCCGACCTCGGCGGCCAGGGGCTGCGGGCACACCACCACTCCGCGCATGGGCGTTCTCCTTATGGTCTGGTGCGGGCATCGGGCTGTCGCCCGCCCGCCGGGGTTCCGCGCGCTCTCCCCCACCCCTCATCACCGGTGACACTCTCTGCGTCACGTCTCCGAAGCCCCTCATCCTGAGCTTCCCGAAGCACACGGGCCCCTCGGCTATCGCCGGTAGCGGTGCTGGACGAGCAGATTGGCGGTCGCCGTCAGAACGATCGTCGCCGTCATCAGCACGAAGGAGATCGCCGCCCCGAAGGGCCAGTTGGTCTGCTGGACGAACTGATTGTAGACGAGCGGCCCCATCATCATGAAGCGCGGGCCGCCGAGCAGCACCGGTGTGGCATAGGCGTTCATCGCCAGGATGAAGGTGAGCATCGTGCCGGCGAGCGTGCCCGGCAGTGCGAGCGGCCACAGCACGCGGCGGAACATCGCGGCCGGGTTCGCGCCGAGGCTGAACGCCGCCTCCTCGACCTCTCGGTCGATCCCTTCGATCACGCTCTGCAGCGTCAGCACCATGAAGGACAGATTGACCGCGATGATGCCGATGATCACCGCGCCCTCGGTGTACATGATCTCGATCGGCGTCGAGATCAGGCCGAGCGCCAGGAGCGAGGAATTGATGACGCCCTTGCTGCCGAGCAGCGCCATCCAGCCCGCGGCGCGCACCGCGTTGCCCACGAAGAGCGGCAGCACGACCAGCATGATGAGCCAGTTCTTCCAGCCGGATTGCAGCCGGGCCAGCACATAGGCGAGCGGGAAACCGAGCAGCAGACAGATCGCGGTGCAGATCACCGCCACACGCAGCGTCCGCCCGAGGATGTTCGTGTAGTACGCGTCGGAGAAGAAGCGCACGTAGTTGTTGATCGTGAAGGCCTCGACCATCGCCTTGTGCGGACCGAGAGCGTTGAGGCTGTAGCGGAACAGGATGACGATCGGCAGCACCAGGCCGAGCGCCACGAAGATCGTCGCAGGGGCCACGAGCGAACCCGCCGCGAGGCGCTGCGCGCGCGCCTCGCGGCGCTCCAGGGTGAGGGCGGCCGGCGGGGCCATGTGGATGGGCAACGACGGGAGCGTCTCCGCTCACACCTTGAAGACCTTGTCCCACCACTCCTTCATCGCCGCGTCGTTCTTGGCCATGTAGGCGTAGTCGACATCGATCAACAGCTTCTTCTCTTCGTCCGAGAAGCCGATCTGCTTGTTGAGATCGGGCGCCACGACGGCGTTGGTGACCGTCGGGTTGTATTTCATGTCGATGGCGAAATTCTCCTGCGCCTGCTTCTCGAGCATCGCGTTCATGTACGCGTAGCCGCCGGCCTTGTTGGGCGCGTTCTTCGGGATCCCGAACGCCGAGACGTAGAACGGCAGACCTTCTTTCGGAGCTACGGACTCGACGGAGATCCGGGCGGCCTGCCACTGCACCACGCGGGCCTTCCACATGATGCCGCTGTGGATCTCCTCGCTCTTGAGACCCTGCGCGAAGGCCTCGTTGGTCGGATAGAGACGCGCACCCCCCTTCTTCGCCGCGAGCAGCACCTCCTTGCCCGGCTCGACATTCGACACCGAGCCGCCGTTGGAGAGCGCCGCCGCCAGCATCACGAACTGGTACTGGATGTCGATGATGCCGAGCTTGTTGCCGTGCTTGGGATCGAACGAATCGCGGAAGCTGGTCGGCTTCGCGACGAGCTTCGGGTTGTAGATCGAGACCTTCGCCGAAAAGATGTGGCCGATCCCATAGGGGTACCTCATCGCCGGGATCAGCTTCGCGGCATTCGGGATCTTCGAATAATCGAGTTGCTCGAGCAGCCCGGCGACGTGCATCTCGTACATCTGCGCCGCCGACAGGGCCTGGATGTCGCTGGTCCCGCGCGGCAACCGCGCTTCGGCCATCATCTTGGCGCGCCGCGCCTCGGCTGAGGCCTGGTCCTGCACGACCTCGAAGCCCTTGGGCTTGAGGAACGGCTCCTCGACGTTCTTCGTGAGAAGCCGCGCGTAGTCGCCGCCCCAGGTGCCGACGACGACGCGCTGTTGCTGGGCCCATACGGGCAGGCCGAGCGCAGCCGCGCCGGCGAAGGCCGTCCCGGCGGCGAGCGCCTGGCGGCGAGAGACACGGTGCTCAGTCATGAAGTCCTCCTGAGGTTGGTGTGTGGAATGGATCATGCCGGCGGCGCTGCGTCGCCGGCAAACACGAGGCCGGCCGCAGCACTCCAGCCGACATGGACATGGTCGCCGACGCGCGGGGACCCCCCGTCATGGCGGTTCGCAACCTGGACGATCACCCGGTCGGCGCTGGACAGTCGCACGCGCACGTCGAGCGAGGCGCCGAGATAGGAGACGAACTCGAC